>DASRJB010000851.1:0-3192 GCA_035649715.1 Pirellulaceae bacterium | reverse complement strand
CTCGCTTGCTCGCGCCCGCACAAGCCAGACGCTTGTGCTACGAAACCATGACCACTCTCGCCATCACGCTCCTGGCGCTCGCCGCTCCGCCGCTCGTGTCCGCGACGCCCGCGCCGGGAAAGCAGGTCCAACTCGCGCACTGCCTCGTGTCGCTGCTGGCCGACGTGCAGGTGCCGGCGCGGGAGGCCGGCGCTTTGACCGCCGTCGAAGTGACCGAGGGGCAGCTCGTCACGCAGGGGCAGCTGCTGGCCCGCCTCGACGACCGGCAGCCGCAGCTCGACAAGCTGGCGGCCGAATTGCAGCGCGACGCCGCGCTGGCCAAGGCCCAGGACGACATCGAAGTGCGGTTCGCGGTGGCGGCCCAGGCGGTGGCCGCAGCCGAGCTCGAACGGTCCCTGGCGATCGAGCGCCGCAGCCCCGGCGGCGTGACGCAGCAGGAAATCCAGAAGCTCCAGCTCGCCCGGCATCGCGACGAGCTGCAGATCGAGCGGAGCAGGCTCGAGATGCGGGTCGCCAAGATGAACGCCGACGTGCACCAGGCCTCGGTCCAGAGCGCCGAGGACGCCGTCGCCCGCCGGCAGATCGTTTCGCCGCTCGACGGCGTTGTCGTGGCGCTGCTGCACGAGCGGGGCGAGTGGGTCGCCGCCGGCGAAGCGGTCGTGCAGGTCGTCCGCGTCGATCGCCTCCGTGTCGAAGGGCTGCTCAGCACGGCCGAGTACAGCCCGGAGGAGATCGCCAAACGCCCGGTGACCGTCGATGTGCCGCTGGCTGGCGGCCGCGTCGGCCGCTTCGCCGGCCAAATCGTGTTCATCAGCCCGCTGGTCGCCGCCGGCAACACCTACCGCGTGCGGGCCGAAGTCGAGAACCGCGTCGAAGCCGGCCAGCCACTGCTGCGGCCCGGCATGACGGCCACGATGACGATCGACGTGGGAACGGTTCATGCGGTGGGAATTCCCCGATAATTGCAGGCCCGCTTGCGACGCCGATGGCCGATCCCTTGACCTCCGCCGCCAGCCGTCCAGTGGCCCTCCGCATGCGGGCCGATCTCGTGGCGCGGCGGCAGCGGTGGCAGGGGCGCGAATACTGGACGGTCAAGGACCCGCTCGCGCTGCGCTACTATCGCTTCGAGGAGGAAGAGTTCGCGATCCTGAACATGCTCGACGGGCAGACGAGCGTGGACCAGATTCGCGAGCGCTTTGAATCGCAATTCGCCCCGCAGCGACTCTCGGCGGCGCAGCTTCAGCATCTGCTGTCGATGCTGCACCAGAGCCACCTGCTCGTGGCCGACGCGCCGGGCCAGGGCGGGCAGCTGCAGCTGCGCGATCGCCAGCGGCAGCGGCGGCAGTGGCTCGCCGCCCTCGCCAACCCGCTGGCCATCCGCTTTCGCGGCGTCGATCCCGACCGGTTTCTGGCCTGGCTCAATACGCGCTGCGGCTGGCTGTTCTCGTTGCCAGCGGCTGCGGCGGCCCTGCTGCTGGCGCTGGCGGCCCTGCTGCTGGTCGCGGCCGAGTTCGACGTCTTCTGCTCGCGGCTGCCGGCCTTTCAAGCGTTCTTCGCCGTCAATAACTGGCTCTGGCTGGCGGCCGTGCTTCTCGTCACGAAGGTCATCCACGAGATCGGCCACGGCCTGGCCTGCAAACGGTTCGGCGGCGAATGCCACGAAATGGGCCTGATGCTGCTGGTCTTCACGCCCTGCCTGTACTGCAACGTCAGCGACGCCTGGATGCTCAAAAGCCGCTGGCGGCGGGCGGCGATCGGCGCGGCGGGAATGTACGTGGAGCTGATTCTCGCGTCGCTGGCGACGCTGGTCTGGTGGTTCAGCGAGCCGGGGCTGGTCAATCACCTCGCTCTCAATGTGATGTTCGTCTGCTCGGTCAGCACGCTGCTCTTCAACGCCAACCCGCTGATGCGGTTCGACGGTTACTACATCCTCGCGGACCTGCTCGAGATCCCGAACCTGCGGCAGAAATCGGCGGCCGTGATACAGCGCAAGCTCGGCGCGTGGCTGCTCGGCGTGAGAGAGCGGCCCGATCCCTTTCTGCCCGCACGCCGCCGCTGGCTCTTCGCCGCCTACAGCCTGGCGTCGGCGATCTACGGCTGGCTCGTGGCGGTGTCGATCTTCTGGTTCCTGTACCGCGTGCTGGAACCGTATGGTCTGAAGGTCGTCGGCCAGCTGCTGGGCCTGGCGATGATCGCGAGCCTGATCGTCGTGCCGCTGGTGCGGCTGTGCCACTTCCTCCTTCAGCCGGCGAGGGTCCAAGACGTGAACAAGCTGCGGGCAGCCATCAGCCTCTCGGCGATCGCCGCCGTCGCCGGAATCATCCTGTGCGTGCCGCTGCCGTATTACGTGGCCTGCACGTTCGAGGTGCAGCCGCGGGACGGGCAGAGCGTCTATGTCGATGTGCCGGGGGAGCTGCGCGAGGTGCACGTCCGCGGCGGTGCGGTCGCCGCGGGACAGCCGCTGGCCCGGCTGGACGACGTCGAGCTGCGGCTGGCCGAGCAGCGCCTCTTTTCGCAACGCAGTGACCTGGCGGTGCGGATCGCCGGCATCCGGCAGCGGGCCCACTCCGACGATCAGGCGCTCTTGGAGCTGGCCCAGACGCAGGAGGCCCTGGCCGCGCTCGACCGGCAAATTGCCAGGCTGCAAGTCGATCTGGCAAAGCTGACGATCCGCGCGCCGGCCGCCGGAGTGATCGTGCCGCCGCCCGCACGCAGCGATCGCTCGCCGGCGAAGCTGAAGCTGGCCAGCTGGACCGGCCGGCCGTTGGAGGCCCGCAACGTCGGCGCGTATCTGGAAACGAGCACGCTGGTCTGCCGGATCGCCCAGCCGAGCCAGTTCGAGGCGATCCTGGCGATCGGCCAGGAGGAGCTCGATTTCGTGCAGCCGGGACAGCGGGTCGATCTGCTGCTCAACTCCGCGCCGGGCGAGCGCCGCAGCGGCACGATCGACCGCCTCGCCGAGGAGAACATGCAGGCCGCGCCGGCGCGGCTCTCGGAGCAGGCCGGCGGCGGCCTGGCGACGCACAGCGGCGCGGACGGCATCGAGCGGCCGCGGTCGGTCGTCTACCAGGCCAGCGTCCCGCTCGACGACGACTCCGGCTGCATCGTCGCCGGCACGACGGGCTCGGCGCGCGTCCACGCCGGCTCGCAGCCGCTGTGGCAGCGGCTGTGGCGGAGCGCATGCCGGACGTT
>DASRJB010000850.1:0-3963 GCA_035649715.1 Pirellulaceae bacterium | reverse complement strand
ACCCGAACCAGGGCTTCCTGACGCCGCAGTGGGGCGACGTGGATACGTTCGTCATCGGCGACGTGAACGACTTCCTTTCGCCGCCGCCCCCACGTCTGCGGTCCGACGAGTATGCCGAAGCTTTCGAAGAAGTCTTTCTGTTCGGCGGCGACGGCGTCACCACGCGCACGATCCGCACCCGCGAGCAGACCGAGATCGGCATCTACTGGGGCTACGACGGCCGCCCGGGGCTGGGCACGCCGCCGCGGCTGTACAACCAGATTGCCCGCGTCATTGCCAAGCGCAAGGACAATACGGTCGACGAGAACGCCCGTCTGTTCGGCCTGATGAATCTGGCCCTGGGCGATGCCGGCATTCAGTGCTGGAAGACCAAGTACATCTACGATTTCTGGCGCCCAATCATCGGCATTCGCGCGGGCGACGACGACGGCAACCGCGATACTGCGGGCGATCCCGACTGGAATCCGCTCGGCGCGCCGCTCACCAACGGCCCACCCGGCGCACCGAACTTCACGCCGCCCTTCCCCGCGTGCACTTCCGGTCACGCCACCTTCGGCGCTGCGGCGCTGCGGGTCGTCGGCAATTTCTACGGCACGGACAACATATCGTTCTCGTTCGTTTCGGACGAATTCAACGGCATCAACGCCGACCAGAACGGCAACGTGCGGCCGGTCGTGCGGCGGCGTTTCGATTCTTTGCGCGAGGCAGTTCGCGAAAATGCCCAAAGCCGCATCTATCTGGGAATCCACTGGCAATTCGACGCCCAGGACGGCATCCGATCGGGAACCGAGATCGCCGACTACGTCACGTCACACGCCCTGCAGCCCCGGCGGCGGTGATTGGCTTGGGTCTGGATTGGGCGACCGCGCGGAATGGACCACACTAGTCCATTCCGCCGGGCAGCGCGAAAAAAAGTTGCGCGCCGGCGCGGAGGCGGAAGTTGCGGCGGGCAATAGAGTTGCGCCGCGGGGGATCGACGTAAGTTGGCATGTGGTGGACAAAATTTGCACAAGTTGCTTGCAGACCTCGGGCGGCTGCGGATAATTGTGTCCACTTGTGGATAGAGTCTCCCAATTGGCCGAACTCTGGCGTGCCCGGCGGCACTCGGGGGTTGCGCAGGTTCGTCCGGTTGGTTGCGCCGGATCAAGGGTGACAGACCGGCCGGCGCGCTAAAAAACAGCCCGTCTCTGAGGCTAATAAGTAGTTGTTAAGGGCTTTTCGAGACTCCCGTCGCAAGTCACTGGCCTGCAAGGCCTTGTGGCGAGAATTGGCGACAAAAGGCAAGTTCAGAGCACCAATTTCGGGGGGCGGCACTTGTGGCCCGCGAGCTACTCGTGCCGCAGCGCTTCGATCGGGTCCATCTGGGCGGCGCGGTAGGCGGGATAGAGCCCGAACACGACGCCGACGACGACGGAGATGCAGAACGCCAGCGGCAGCGAGGCAATGACGATCTGCGGCTCCACGCGGCGGGCCACGTCGGGCAGGCCGGTGAGCAGGTGGGCGGCGTACTTTTGCAGCAGGTCGCGAACGCCGACCACGATCACCGGGCACAACAGGCCCCCCAGGATTCCCGTCGTGCCGCCGACGATCGACAGCGAGACGGTCTCGACCAGGAACTGCAGAATGATGTGCGACCGCGTTGCACCGAGCGCCCGGCGGATGCCGATCTCGCGGGTCCGCTCGGTCACCGTGGCCAGCATGATGTTCATAATGCCGATGCCGCCGACGACCAGCGAGATGGCGGCGATCAGCCCCATCAGCACCATGAACGTCAGCCGCGTCAGGCGGGCCTGTTCCAGCAGCTCTTCGGGCACGATGACGGCGATGTCGAATCGGGGCGGCCCGTCGGCGTTGGGGTCGGCCTTGGCGGCGGCCAGGGCCTGGGCGGGATCCTGCCGGGCCGAATCGGGCGGCACGTGCAGCGAGCTGCGGACGAGGTTCGCCGTTTCCCGCACGTCCGCCACCGAATTGACGCGGAGCGTGATCTGGTTCAGCTCGACGATCTCGAACGTGCGGGAGTTGCCGCGGCGGGTGAAGGCGAAGTCGCCGGCCCGCTGCCGCAGCGTGCTGATCGGGATGTAGATGTCGCTGTTGAAGTCCTGGGCCTCCAGCGAGCCGCCGATCGCCGCCGAGGGAAGGCGGTACTTGAGGATGCCGACGACGTGGTACGTGTCCTTGGTCTCCGCCAGGAACACGCGGTGGCCGATCGGGTCTTCATAGGGGAACAGCCGCTCGGCGATGCCGCTGGAGAGCACGCAGAAATTGTGGCCCGCTTCAATGTCCGCGTCGCTGAGCAGGCGGCCGCGGTCGAGCTCCAGCCGCGTGACTTCGAAATAGTCGGGTGTGCAACCGACGAGTCGGCCGTCGGCGTTCCGGCCGTCGAATGAGAAGGTGCGGAGGATTTCGCGGATCGGCAGCGCGGCCTTGAGCGTGGGAATGGTCTGCACCAGCAGGTCATAGTCGTCGCGCTTGAGGCCATAGGGCACCGGGCCGCTGTAGGCCGCCAGCGTCTCAGTCGGCGGCTTGACGGAGCGGATGATGATGTTGTCGGCGCCCAAACCCTCGATCTGCCGCTGGGCTTCCTGGCTGATGCCTTCGCCGATGGCCAAAAGCCAAATGACGCTGGCCACGCCGATGAAGATGCCGAGCACGGTCAGCAGCGACCGCATCGGATGCACCAGCAGGCTCTTCAGGCCGAGCTGCAACGTTCGGAGAAGGAACATCGTTATTCGCCGCCGCCGCCGGGCGTGGTGTTCGCGTCTTCGCCGCTCGGGGGCTTTTCGGCTTCGGCGGCGCGGGGGGCCTTCGCGATCTGACTTGCGCCGGACGGCAATTCAGGCAGGTCCAGCAGATCGCCGGCGCGGCGCGGGTTCATCACCACGATATCCCCTTGGGAGAGGCCGCTGCCGATTGTGGCCACCTTGTCGTTCGTCGAGCGGATTGTCACCTCGCGGGTCTCGTAGTTCTCGCCGTGCTGCACCAGGCCGTAGAACCGCCCCTCGTGCTGCGTCAGGGCTTGCACGGGAACCTGCAGCGCGTCGGGCTCCTGCTCGATGTGAATCCGCACCTCGGCGTTCATGCCGCTCCGCAGTCCCGGCGGCGGATTGGGCACGCGGACGAACGTGGCGTACCGCTTGATGTTGCCGCTCGACCAGCTGCCTGGATCGGCGTATGGATTAACCTTGACCACTTCGCCGTGGATCAACTGGTCCTTGAGCGCATCGACGCGAATCGTCACGGGCATGCCGGCCTTCACCAGCGTCACCCGGGCCTGGTTCACCGTGGCCCGCACCTGCATTTCCTTGGAGCTGGGAATGCGAATGATCGGCTGCCGCTCGCGGACAGCGGCCCCGGCCGTGACGACGAAATCGGCCTGGACGTTGCCGTTGTTCGAGTCGTATTCGTTGGCGTGAACGACCTCGCCGGCGACCGGGGCCCGGATCGTGCACTTGGCGATCTGCTCCTCGATCTCCCTCAGCTTCCGCTCCTCGAGCGTCAGCTTGGCCTCTTGGGCGGAAACGTCGGCCGAGGCGGTGGCGATGTCGCTGTCGAACGTCTTGAGCATCTTATCGCGGGTGAATTCGCGGAGGTTTTTCAGCTTGGCCTCAGCGGCAATCAGGCGGTTGCGGGCGTCCTCGACGGCGAAGATCGACGCCTCAACCTGCTTGGCGTTGATGATCGCACGATTGAACAGCCGGCGGGCCTGCTCCAGGCCGGCTTCGGCGGTGCTCATCGTTTGCTGGGCGACGTACGCGTCGGCGATGAGCAGCCGCTCTTCGCTCACGAAGATCCCAAACTCGTATTCGCGGCGGGCGATCTGGGCTGCGGCGAGTTTGTTCTCGGCCTGCACGTGGAGGGCCTTTTGCCCGGTGACCGAGATGAGCTGCGTGGTGCGTTCCTGCTCCAGGGAACTGGAGTCGAGCTCGACGACGATGTCGCCCGGCTCGACGTGCGTCCCTTCGG
>DASRJB010000849.1:0-2183 GCA_035649715.1 Pirellulaceae bacterium | reverse complement strand
GCTCCAGGGGTGCCAGTGGATCCGAAAACTCTGGTACCAGCGGATTCCGTTTTTGGATACGCCGATCCAGCGGGGCATCTTGAACCAGGAAATGCGGAACGATTCTTCGGCGAAGAACAGCGCAACCGCCCCGGTGAGCAAGGGAACCCAAAGTCCGATGCCCAGCATCTGGCGCAAGGCGGGCGAGGCACCGAGGGCGATGGCGGCCACCAGCCCGATGCCCGCAATGACATAACCGGGTATCTCCATCGGCCACATGACGCGGAAAACGAGTTCGCCCTCCGCGAGAGTTTCGTTCGGCGCGTGCTGTCCCATAGGATGCTGCTCCACTCTGCGCAACTATAGGACGTCCGGTCCCATGCCAGTGACTTGCCGCGTGACACCCGGCATATTCAGTACAAGTAGCAGTGCCGACGAGCGGGCGAAACCATTAAGCTGGTCCGGCCGAAGCCGGCAGTGGTACGCCGCCGCGAACCTGGAACGCATAGCCGCCGAAGCGAGCACTGATCATGTCCGCCCGCCGCATCCCGCATTTCTGTGCCTGCCTGGTCGCCGCCTGGTCGGCGGGCCTGGTTTGGACGCCAGCGGCTGCTGCTCAGCAGGAGCGCCCGAACATCGTCTTTATCCTGATGGACGACCTGCGGTTCGATGAGCTGGGTTGCATGGGCCATCCGTTCGTCCAAACGCCGCACATCGACCGCCTGGCCCGCGAAGGGGCGATGTTCAGCAATGCCTTTGCCACCACGCCGCTCTGCTCGCCCAGCCGGGCCTCGTTTCTGACCGGCCTGTACCCGCACACGCACGGCATCCTCGACAACACCGACCGCAGTCCCCGCAGCCACGAGCTGGTCACCTGGCCGCGGCTGCTGCACGATGCGGGATACGAAACGGCGTTCGTCGGCAAGTGGCACATGGGCGTCGATGACCGCCCGCGGCCGGGATTCGATCACTGGGTCAGCGTCAAAGGACAAGGCCGCTACGTCGATCCCGACTTGAACGTCGATGGCCAGCCAGTGAAGGAAAAGGGCTACGTGACCGACCTGTTCAACGAGCGGGCGGTGGCGTTCCTGAAGCGTCCGCGCGAAAGGCCGTTCTGCCTGTACCTGGCCCACAAGTGCGTCCATCCCGACCTGGAGCAGCGGCCCGACGGCTCCGTCAGCGATCCGACCGCCGCGAAGTTTCTGCCCGCCGAACGCCACCGCCGGCTGTATGCCGATGCGAAGGTCCCGCGGCGCGCCAATGCGTTTCAGCCGCCGCGGGGCAAGCCGGCCCTGGAGCGCCGGATCGAAGGCCTGCCCCCGCTCTCCCGAGAGACGGCAACCGACGACGAGACGATCCGCAACCGCCTGCGGCTGCTGCTGGCAGCCGAAGAGGGCGTCGGCCAAATCCGCGCCGCGCTCAGCGAAACCGGGCAGCTCGACAAGACGCTGATTGTCTTCACCAGCGACCACGGCTACTTCTATGGCGAACATTGCCTCAGCGTCGAGCGCCGCCTGGCGTACGAAGAAGCGATCCGCATTCCGCTGCTCATTCGCTATCCGCCGCTGATCAAGCCCGGCACCAGGCCCGCCTCCTTCGCCCTGAGCATCGACCTGGCGCCGACGCTCCTGCAGTTGGCCGGCGTACCGCTGCCCAAGGGGCTTCACGGCCGCTCGCTCGTGCCGGCGCTGAAGGGCGAGGCGGAGCAGCCGCGGACGAGATTTCTGATCGAGCACACGTCGGACAACGTCTTTCCGCGGGTGCAGAAGATGGGTTATCAGGCCGTCAGGACCGAGCGGTGGAAGTACATTCACTATCGCGACCTGGAAAACGCCGACGAGTTGTACGACCTGGCCTCCGATCCCTACGAGCTGCGAAACGTGATCGGCGAGGCCGCATCGCGCGAGGCGCTCGCCGCCCTGCAAGTCGAGTTGCGGCGGCTCAACGAGCAATCACCCTAGACCTGGCATGGTTGGCTAGCGCCCAACTATAGCGCCGCAAGAAGTCAGTATCCGCGCGTCTCAGCGTTTTGATCTTGATCGCAGGGCAGGAGAGCGGGACTTTTTCTTGGTCGCCGCGCGTGGTGACTGGCGGCGGCCGGCAGCCGGTCGAGCGGGCTGGATGCTGTACTCCAGGCCGACGATTCCCGACTTGTAGACCTTGTGACCCGTCAGCTTCAGCCGGGCCCGCGTGGAGCTTGTGGG
>DASRJB010000848.1:0-3554 GCA_035649715.1 Pirellulaceae bacterium | reverse complement strand
CGCCGGCGGCGGCGTGAAGGGTGGCGCGGTCGTCGGCTCGTCCGACCGCCTCGGCGGCTATCCCGCTTCCGATCCGCAGACGCCGGAGAACATGGCCGCCACGATCTACCAGGCGCTCGGCCTGCCAAGCGCGGCCGCCTGGCACGACGAGCAGGACCGCCCGCACCACGTCTATCACGGCGAGCCCATCGCGGGGCTCACGTAGTTCTCGAACTTCGGCCGCCGCCAGGCCGTATAGCTGCCACCGGCCCGCGATGCTGCCCTGCCCAGAACCGGGCGAATCGCATACCATCTGGCTTCCCTTCCGCCGACCTCGCGCTCCGTCATGCTCCAGCTCCGCCAGGTGAAAAAGTCGTACGCGGAGCCCGACGGCGGCCGGCTGCCGATCCTCGACATTCCGCTCTGGGAGGTGAAGGACGGCGAGCAGATGGTGCTGGTGGGCAAGAGCGGCTGCGGCAAGACGACGCTGCTGCACACGATCGCCGGGATCACGCGGGCCGACTCGGGCGAGATCTCGATCGACGGGATCAACATCGCCCGCCTGTCGGAAGCCGGCGTCGATCGCGTTCGGGCGAACAAATTGGGCTACGTCTTTCAGACGTTCAACCTGCTGGCCGGCTTTACCGCGCTGGAAAACGTGCTGCTCGGCATGACGTTCGGCGGCGGCCGGCGCGATCCGAAGCGGGCCCGGCACTTGCTGGAGCGCGTGGGCCTGGCGCATCGCACCCACCATCGGCCGACGGCCCTCTCGGTGGGGGAGCAGCAGCGGGTGGCCGTCGCGCGGGCCCTGGCCAACCGGCCCAGCCTGCTCCTGGCCGACGAGCCGACGGCGAACATCGACCCGCGGAACCAGCAGAAGATCGTCGATCTGATCCGCGAGACCTGCCGCGAAGAAAACGTCGCGCTGATCATCGTCACGCACGCGCCGGAAGTCGCCGGCCAGTTCAGCCGCGTGGACAAGCTGGAAGAGATTAACCTGGTCCGCGCGGACGCCCCGCCGCTCGAAAAGTAGCCGCCCATGAGTTGGTTTCGCATTGCCCTTCGCAGCATTCAGCAGCGCGGCGTGGCCTCGCTGCTCACGATGTTGTCGATGGCCCTGGGCGTGACGCTGGTAGTGGCCGTGCTGTCGATCGACGGCGTGCTGGCCGAGTCTTTTCGCAACAACGCCAGCCTGGGCTACAACATCATCGTCGGGGCCAAAGGGGGCCAGGAGCAGCTGGTCCTCAACACCGTCTTCTTTCTCAGCCGGCCGATCGAGAACGTGCCTTACACGTACTACTTGGAATTCCTCAAACAGCCGGAGCGCGACCGCCTGCAGCGCGACTCGTATGCGGCCCGCGGCGCGGAGGTCTGGCGCGAGACGGCCGAGCTGCAAGCGCTCACGGGCAACCTGGGACTGAGCGGGGCGGCGCTAGATGCCGTGGCAGCGCCAATCGAGCAATCGCTCGTCCCCGACATGACGCTGCCGCGCCATCCGCCGGTTGAGCTCAAGGGCCGCCACGGCAAATACGGGCAGATGACTGAGCTGGCGATTCCGCTCTGCCTGGGCGATTTCTACGGCACGTTTCGCGTCGTCGGCACGACGCCCGCGCTGTTCGACGACCTTGTGTACGACATCGAGCGGAACCGCAAGTTCGAGTTCGCCCAGGGGCGGAACTTCGTGTGGCGCAGCCCTCAGCACGGCTATTTCGAGGCGGTGCTGGGAGCTAAGGTGGCGAGCGACATCCAGCTCGTCGAGCTGCACTTGAACGTCGCGGGCAATGCCGCCGCCAGGGCGCTGGTGACCGAACGGGCCAACTGGTCCCGGATCGACGAGCGCGACGGCGCGCTGGTCGTCGCGCTGGGCCAGGGGACCGAGGAAAGCGACGTCTTCCTCTCGCTCCGCCGCTTGCAGAAGGACGCCGAAGAGGGCAAGCGCCAGCTCGACGACGAGCAGCAGCAGGCCTTGACGGCGCTGCTCGATCCGGGCGTCGTGCTCCGCCGCTCGCAGCGGAACGTGACGCTGGGCGACGCCATCGCGCCGGCCCACGGCGAGCCGGGCGGCCATTTGCACCAGCGGAAATTCACCGTCGTCGGCATTCTGAAGCCCAGCGGCACGCCCAACGACCGGGCCGTGTTCATCAACATGGAAGGCTTCTATCTGATGGAGGACCACGCCAAGCCGGTGGCCCGCCCCAAGCCCGAGGAAGCTGCGGAGGGACCGCCGCTGAGCGAGAGCGAGCAGCGGGCGCAGATGGCCGAAGACCGGAGGCGACAGCAGGAGGTCGAGCGGGCCGCTGATCCCGAGCCGCTGCCGGCCGAGCTGCGCGAAGTGACCGCGATCCTGCTGAAGGTGGACGTGATGTTCGCACCGGGGATCGAAAACTACATCAACGAAGGCCAGCAGGCCCAGGCCGCGCTGCCCGTCGCCGTGATCACCCGCTTGTTCGAGTTCTTCGTCGGCCCGCTCAAGCGGGTGCTGCTGCTCTTGACGGTGATGATCTGCGTCGTCAGCGCGATCAGCATCCTGGTCAGCATCTACAACTCGATGAGCGAGCGCCGCGGCGAGATCGCCGTGATGCGGGCCTTGGGCGCTGGCCGCGGCACCGTGATGGGCATCATTCTGCTCGAAGCGACGCTGCTGGCCCTGGGCGGCGGCGTGCTCGGCTGGCTGCTGGGGCACGCCGGCGTCTTGATCGCCAGCCCGTGGATCGAGGAACATACGAGCGTGCACGTCGGCTTCCTCACCTGGACCACGCTGCCCACGGAAATGCTGCTGATCCCCGGCCTGATCGTGCTGGCCATCGTCGTCGGCGTCTGGCCCGCGATCAGCGCCTACCAGACCGACGTGGCCAAATCGCTCGGGAAGTAACACCGCTCGCCCTGACCTGCCATGAACGATCCGCTCTTTCCGCTGCTTCTGGCCCTCCGCTACATGCACATCTTCGGGGCCATCGCCCTGATGGGGGCGACGATCTTCATGCGATTTGCGCTCGTGCCCGCCGTGGCCAAGCTCGATCCGGCCGCGAAGGCCACGCTGCACGAAGAGGTCCGCAGCCGCTGGTCGAAATTCGTGATGGCCGCCGCGGGGCTGCTGCTGATTAGCGGCGTTTTGAATCTGGCGCTGACCGGCCGGTACAACTTTGACCCGATACCGGGAATTCCCCGCGGCGGCTACCAGATGATCGTCGGCATCAAGTTTCTCTTGTCCCTGCCGATCTTTTTCATTGCCAGCGTCCTGGCCGGACGCTCCGACCTCGCCAAGCGATTCCAGTCCAGCGCGAAGTTCTGGATGAATGTGAATCTCACGCTGGCCGTGCTCATGGTCCTGATCGGCGGCGGCTTGCGGTTCGTTGGCCGCACCCTGAAGGCACCGGCGACGACGCCTGCTCCGGCTGCCGCGATCGTACCGCAGGATCGCCCAAACGCTTCCCTTCGCCGCCGCGGCGAAATAGAGTGAACGGGGAGCCGAACTGCGGCGGTTTTGTCTGAGCGTGGCCAGCCATGAACGAGCGTGCCCAAGCGATCGAGGTTCTCCGCGAGGCCAAGGCGGTGCTCGCGGTGCGCCTGACCGA
>DASRJB010000847.1:0-7160 GCA_035649715.1 Pirellulaceae bacterium | reverse complement strand
CGCTTCGCCGACACGCACGGCTACCACATCGATTCTGGTCGCGACATGAGCCGCTGGCGGGAATACGTCATCGAGTCGTTCAACCGCAACGTGCCCTACGACCAGTTCACCGTCGAGCAAATCGCCGGCGATCTGCTGCCGGAAACGGGCGACCGCGAGCAGGACCTGCGGCAGAAGCTGGCCAGCGGCTTCAACCGCAACCACATGATCAATTTCGAGGGCGGAGCCATCCCTCAGGAATACCTCAACGCCTACCTCGTCGATCGGGTCAACACGACGGCCACGGTGTTTCTCGGACTGACGGTCGCCTGCACGCAGTGCCACGACCACAAATACGATCCGCTCACCCAGCGCGAGTTCTATCAGCTGTACGCCTTTTTCAACAACCTGCCCGAAAACGGACTGGACGGCCGGAAGGGCAACGCCGTCCCGCTCTTGAGCTTTCCCACGCCGCAGCAGCAGGCGGAGCTCGACTCGCTGGCGGCTGAGATCAAGGCGGCGGAGGCCAGGGTCGCCGCCGCCGAGTCGTCTCAGGATCCGCCGCCGGATGCCGAGGCGGTCAAGAAGCTCAAGGCCGACGTGGCCGCGCTTCGCAAGCGCCAGACCGACGCCCAAGCCGCGGTGGCCAATAGCATGGTCATGCAGGAAATGCCGCAGCCGCGGGACACGTTCATTCTCGTCCGCGGCGCTTACGACAAGCAGGGCGAAAAAGTCACTGCCGACGTCCCGGCGTTTTTGCCGCCGCTGCCGAAAGCCGATCAACAAAATCGCTTGTCGCTGGCGCGGTGGCTGGTCAGCGCCGAGCAGCCGCTGACGGCCCGCGTGACGGTCAATCGCTACTGGCAGCTGCTGTTTGGTACGGGCCTGGTGCGAACCGCGGAGGACTTTGGCGCACAAGGCGAGCTGCCGAGTCATCCGGGGCTGCTCGATTGGCTGGCGGTGGAGTTTCGCGAATCGGGTTCAAAGTTCAAGGTTCAAAGTTCAAAGTTGGAGGATGTCGTTGGACCGGCAAAGGCCGTACTTAGTACTCAGTACTCAGTACCCGGTACTGAGTACGCGGCAGATTCGGGATGGGACGTAAAGCAACTCGTCCGCTCTATCGTCTCGTCGTCCACGTATCGCCAGTCCTCACAAATCACGCCCGCGCTGCGGGCCAAGGACCCGGAGAATCGGCTGCTGGCCCGCGGGCCGCGATTCCGCTTGCAGGCCGAGTTCATTCGCGACCAGGCTCTGTTTCACAGCGGGCTGCTCGACGGCCATGTCGGCGGCAAGAGCGTCTCGCCCTATCAGCCGGCGGGATTGTGGGAGGAGCTGATGTCGCGGGCCGACGGCGACAACTGGACGGCACAGAAATACAAGCAGGATCACGGCGTCGATCTGTATCGCCGGACGATGTACACCTTCTGGAAGCGGACTTGCCCGCCGCCAACGCTGGCGACGCTCGATGCCCCCGACCGCGAGACCTGCACTGTCCGCCGCAGCCGCACCAACACACCGCTACAGGCGCTGGTCTTATTGAACGACCCGACCTACGTCGAAGCCGCCCGCAAGTTCGCCGAGCGAATCCTGCGCGATGGCGGCCAGTCGCTCGACGAGCGGCTGACGTTTGCTTTCCGCAGCGTGCTCGCCCGGCAGCCAACCACCGCCGAGCGGGCGGTCCTGCGTAGCGTCTATGAGCGGCAACTTGCCCGTTTCCGCGAACTGCCCGACGCCGCCAAAGCCCTCTTGGCCGTCGGCGAATCGCCCGCCGATGCAACGCTTGATCCCGCCGAGCTCGCCGCCTGGACGATGGTCGCCAGCGCGATCCTGAACACGGACGAAGCGGTCACGAAGGGATAGGGGCAGCCATGGCCGTCACGCTCAAAAAATCACGATGGGCCGTTCCAGCGGGAAATCCGCTGCTGCATTCGGGCGACCACCTGACGCAACGCGAATTTCATCGTCGCTACGAAGCGTTTCCCGACTCAGAAGCCAGGTTCGAGCTGATCGGCGGAGTTGTCTATATGATGTCTCCAGCCGGCTACGATCATGGCCGCGGCGACTACCGCATTTCCGGGTTGCTGTTTCAATACGAGCGGGCGACGCCGGGCGTCGCAGGCGCTCAGAACGTGACGATCATCCTGGGCGCTGCGAGCGAGCCGCAGCCGGACAATGTGCTGCTCGTCCGGCCGGAATATGGAGGCCGAGTCCAGATCAAGCGGCAAGGCAAGACGCGGTACATCGTGGGACCGCCGGAACTGGTGTTTGAAGTCGCTCATTCCAGCCTGTCGATCGACTTGCACGAGAAGCGTCGCGACTACCAGACCAGCGGGGTCCTGGAGTACATCGTGCTGGACCTGGAGGATAATGAAGTCCATTGGTTTGATCTCGCGACCGATGAACCACTCGTCCTCCCGGCGGATCGTATCTTGCGAAGTCACGCTTTCCCCGGATTCTGGCTCGATACGCGGGCGCTGGTCACAGGCGATGTTGCGCGCCTGGCCGCTTGCCTCGATCAAGGGCTGAGCAGCCCTGAGCATCAGCGCTTCGTGGTGCAACTCGCCGCTCATCGGAAGCAGCGCCCTGCGTCTCGTGGTAAACGAGGAAGGCAAAATGGTGCGTGAAATGTTTGCAAACCCAGACGTGACACTGGCTCGCAGAAGTTTCCTTCGTGGCTCAGCTGGCGGATTTGGTATCGCGGCGCTCGCGTCGCTCCTCAATCCGCAGTTGCTCGCCGACGACAAGGTAAGCCGCCAGATTCCCCGCGGGGCGGCGCTGCCGGGCGTGCTCGCGCAGCCGCATTTTCCGGCGAAGGCCAAGCGGGTGATCTACCTTTGCATGTCGGGCGGCCCGAGCCAGATCGACCTGTTCGACTACAAGCCGAAGCTCAAGGACCTGAACGGTACGGAGTTGCCCGGTTCGGTGCGGATGGGGCAGCGGATCACCGGCATGACGTCGGGCCAGAAGTCGTTCCCCTGCGCCGCGCCGCAGTTCAAGTTCGAACAGCATGGCCAGTGCGGCGCGTGGATCAGCGAGCTGCTGCCGCACACGGCGGGAATCGTCGATGACATTGCGATCGTCAAGACGCTGAACACGGAAGCGATCAACCACGATCCGGCGTTCACGTTCTTACAGACCGGCTCGCAGCAGCCGGGGCGGCCCAGCTTTGGGGCCTGGCTGAGCTACGGCCTGGGGAGCGAGAACGACAACCTGCCGGCGTTCATCGTGATGATCTCGCAAGGCAGCGGCAACAAAACCGATCAGCCGATCTTCTCGCGATTGTGGGGCAGCGGCTTTCTGCCGTCGCAGCATCAGGGCGTGCGGTTTCGGGCCGGGGCCGACCCGGTGCTGTATCTGTCGAACCCGGCGGGCATCGACGGCGAGTCCCGGCGGAGCATGCTCGACGGCGTGGCGGAGCTGAACAAGCTCGCGGCGCATTCGATCGGCGACCCGGAGATCAGCACGCGAATCGCCCAGTACGAGATGGCATTCCGGATGCAGACCAGCCTGCCCGAGCTGACCGACCTGTCGGGCGAGTCCAAGGAAACGCTCGATCTGTACGGCATCAAGGAGGACGGCGTCGATGGCGGTTTCGCCCGCAACTGCCTGCTGGCGCGGCGAATGGCCGAGCGCGGCGTGCGGTTCATCCAGCTCATGCACCGCGGCTGGGACCAGCACAGCAGCCTGCCGAAGCAGATCCGCGGCCAGTGCCAGGACGTCGACCGGCCGAGCGCGGCACTGGTGAAAGACCTGAAGGACCGCGGCCTGTTGGACGAGACGCTGGTCATCTGGGGCGGCGAGTTCGGCCGCACGGTTTACAGCCAGGGCTCGCTCACGCCAACGAACTATGGTCGCGACCATCACGGCCGCTGTTTCACGCTATGGATGGCCGGCGGCGGCATCAAGCCCGGCCTCTCCTGGGGCCAGACCGACGACTACTGCTACAACATCGTCGAGGGCGGGGTGCACGTTCACGACTTCCAGGCCACCGCGCTGCATTGCCTGGGTATCGACCACACCCGCCTCACCTTCCGCTTCCAGGGCCGCGACTTCCGCCTCACCGACGTGCACGGGAAGGTGGTGAAGGAGCTGTTGGCCTGATTGGCGCGAACAATTCGCCGCCGTCCATGTCTTGCAGCGGTCCTGCCGACTCCTGACTCCCGACCCCTGACTCCCGACAAATGCCCGAACTCGGCGTCAACATCGACCACGTCGCGACCCTCCGCCAGGCCCGCAAGACGTATGAGCCGGACCCGGTGGCGGCAGCCGTGCTGGCCGAACTGGGCGGCGCGGACGCGATCACCATCCACCTTCGCGAGGACCGCCGGCACATCCAGGACCGCGACGTGCGGCTGCTCAAGGAAACGGTGCCGATCAAGCTGAATCTGGAGCTGTCGGTCGCCGACGAAATCGTGGGGATCGCCTGCCAGGTCAAGCCCGACCAGGCGACGATCGTGCCGGAGCGGCGCGAAGAAGTGACGACCGAGGGGGGCCTCGACGTCGTCACGCACAAGGCGGCCGTGGCGAAGGCGGCCCAGCGCCTGCGGGCGGCCGGCATTAAAGTCAGCCTGTTTCTCGATCCCGATCCGCGGCAGATCGAGCTGGCCGGGCAGCTCGGCGCGGACGCGGTTGAACTTCACACCGGCCAATATGCACTCACTCGCGGCGCGGCGCGGCACCAGCAGCTCGTCGCCCTGACGAACGCGGGCAAGCTCGTTAAGGACCTCGGCCTGGCCTTGCACGCGGGGCACGGTCTGAACTACCACAATGTCATACCCGTCGCCCGCATTCCGCAGATGCACGAGCTGAACATCGGCCACGCGATCGTGTCCCGCGCGGTGTTCGTCGGGCTCGAGCGGGCCGTGCGGGAAATGAAGCACCTGGTCGGCTAAGATCACGCCATGTCGTCCGCGCCGCTTCAGGAAGTCGTCTGTTGCCTCGGCCAGCCCGTCGCCGGCAATCCCACGCAGTACATGATGGAAAAAGCCTTCGCGGCGGCGGGCTTGGATTGGAAATATCTCACTTGCGAAGTCCCGCCTGAAAAGCTGGCCGATGCCGTCAAGGGATTGCGGGCACTGGGTTTCAAAGGCGCGAACTTCACGATCCCGCACAAGGTCGCCGTCGTTCCGCTCCTCGATGGGCTCAGCCCGGCCGCGGAGCTGATGGGCGCGGTCAACTGCGCCAATCGCGTTAGCGAGAAGCTCGTGGGCGAGAACACGGACGGCAAGGGCTTCGTGCAGTCGCTGCGGCAGTTCGGCGACCTCGCGGGACGCAACGTCGTCCTGCTCGGAGCGGGCGGCGCGGCGCGGTCCATTGCGGTCGAATTGGCCCTCGGCGGCGTCCAGCGCATCACGGTCGTCAATCGCGACGCCGCCCGCGGGCAAGCGCTGGTTGATCTACTGCGGCAGCGCACCAAGACCGCGGCAGAGCTTACGCCGCTCAACGGCGCCTATCCGGTCCCGCCGGACGCGCACGTTTTCATCAACGCCACTTCCGTCGGACTGGGCGACGCCGATGCCCGTGTGCCCCTCGCCGCCGATTCCCTGCGGCCGGAATTGATCGTCGCCGACGTGATTTTCAACCCGCCGAGAACCTGGCTCATCCGCACAGCCGCCGACCGCGGCTGCCGCACGCTCGATGGCCTGGGCATGCTCGTCAACCAGGCGGTCATCAGCTTTCGCATCTGGACGGGCCGCGAACCGGACGCCGGCGTGATGCGCGACGCGCTCGAGGAGTACTTGGAGATCTGATCCCACAGTCGTCCTCACGCTCCGCGTGAGGCGGCTCGTCACGCGGAGTGTGACGGATACTATTTGCCGCGCTCCTTGGCATACCGCACCGCGCAGCCGACGGCGGGCGTCTCGGTGATCTCGGGCGACTTGCCGGCGAGAACCGCGGCAACGGCATCTTCGACGTACTTCTTCGTGATCTTCTTCCCGTCAGGGCTGTCGTCCATCGCGCCCAGGTAGACGACTTTGCGCGCCTTGTTCAGCACAACGAACTCCGGCGTGTAGGTCGCACCGTAGCTCTTGGCGACTTGCTGCCGGCTGGCGTCGTGAATGTAGAGAAAATTGAATCCCTTCGTCTTCGCCCGCTCCTGCATTGCCGGGAGCAAGTCATCGGTCACCAGATTCGGATTGACGGCGACGATCGCCGCCTTGCCCCCTTCCGACTCGAATTTCTTCGCCAGGGCGATCAGGCGATCCTCGTAGTCCACGGCATAGGGACAGGTGTTGCAGGTGAAGCAAAGGACGACGACGTCCTTGTCCTTGAGGTCCGCTAGCGAATGCGTCTTCCCGTCCGTGCCCTCCATGTTGCTAAAGTCCGGGCCGCTGTCGCCGATGCTGAGCGTCTTGTTGTATTTGCCTGCCAGCGCCTGCGAGGCGAGACAGCCGAGCAGCAAGGCGGCCAGCGTGATGTGTCGGCGATTCATGTTGGACCTTTCGACTTCGCTTGCTCCGTGAGGGGCCAGTCACCTGACCCACGAAACCAGTATAGTGGACGGCGGAGTTTCGATGACCACCGTGTTGATCACCGCGTTCGAGCCCTACGACGACTGGCCGGAAAACTCCAGCTGGCTGGCCCTCATGGAGTTGACCCGCGACCTGCCCGCGCAGCCGCAGGTCGTGACGCGCCGCTATCCCGTCGATTTCGAAGCCGCCCGCGCCCGGCTGACGGAGGACCTGGCGGCGAATTACGATTTCGCCTTGCACCTGGGGCAGGCGCCGGGCATCAGCCGCGTGCACCTGGAGGCAATCGGCATCAACATCGGCGGCCACTCGGGGCAATCGCCCGATCAATTCCAGCCGCTGGCGCCTGGCGGACCGGCGGCTTATCAGTCCGCGCTGCCCCTGGCCGACTGGTCGGCGAAAATCCGTGAACTCGGCATTCCGTGCCAGGTCTCGTACCACGCGGGCACTTATCTCTGTAACGCCTTGCTCTACCTGACTCACCATATCGCAGCCGGGGGACGGCTGAAGACGCGGGCCGCGTTCATCCACTTCCCGTTAGCTCCTGCGCAGGTTCTCGACCCGCGGCAGGGTGGGCCGAGTCTGCCGAGCAGCCAGTGCGCTGCGGCGGTGCGGCTGATCCTGCATGAGTTGCCCTCTCTCGGCGAGCGATGGACATGACGCTCAGCGATTGCGTGTTCGACTGGATGCGGCACGAGTTCGCTCCGCTAT
>DASRJB010000846.1:0-9097 GCA_035649715.1 Pirellulaceae bacterium | reverse complement strand
CTGGCGAGGGCGGCGATCAGCAGTGAAGCGGGCGCGATGACGACAGCCATTAGCGCGCAAGAAGCGATGAGGCTCATCAGTGATGAGCGCGGTTCCAGTCGCCTATGGGTCGTGCGATTCACCGGACGATTCCTCGCCGCTCGACTTGCCGCGCCGCTTGTTCGCGGTTCGCGTCATTTGCAGCAAATGCCACATGCCGACGACGAAACCCAACACCACACCAATTAGCGCCCAATGGTTCGTGCCCCAGCGGCGGTCGAGATACGCTCCACCGACGGCCGGCAGGAACATCTCCATTGCAACGGTCGTGATCTTGGCCACCCACTCCATGGCCTGCGCCATCGGAAGCGGGCTGGGGCGTTTGTCAGTCACGGCCTTGGGGAGCAACTCGTCCCGCCACAAAGAGTCGCAAATCATTTCGTGAGAAAGCTTTGCGCTGCGTTGCTGGCGAGGCGAAATCGCTCAATCTGGCTCATGAGCCGTTCGCGGCTGGCACTTCACTGTGCGTAAAATGCTTGCGAAGCGGTAATGTAGTCAGGTGAAAAACAGTGGTCAACGTACCCAGGGCATAATTCGTGTATTTTTTCACAAAGTCCAGGGCTTCGACATAAGCGCTTTGGGGATAATGTTTTGCGCCAACTGGCGGCGACGACTCTCGGGCTAACTTGTGTGGTGCGATGGCGGCGGTTTCGACCTGCATGGATGGGCCGCTCGCGTACATTGGTGTTGCGGCACGGGCGGAATATTCGCCATAAATGCCATCCACTGGTCAGGGGGCGTGTTGCGTTCCGGCAACCGCTTGATTAGATTGATGGGAGGTGTCGATGGGTTCCTCGACCTCTTCGATGCCTGCCCGGCAGAACAACTAGAGTGGCCGCGCAGACGCTGGATCGCCGGATCGTAAGTTCCCTCGCCGATTGGTCTTAGAGACAGCGGCGGGGTGTAATTGCGAATGGTGAGCAGTGGGAGGCGGATTCCAGTCGCCAGACTCGAATCCAAGATGACTTGTGGGTAATCGCCCAGCGATGATCCACAACAGCAGAGTGCCCGCAGGACGGAGAGGGATTTCCGCTAGGCTGGAACGTCACGGACGACTTGGAAACCGTCGTTCCGCGCGAGCCGTATCCATCATGCGGCACGCGTCGTAGGCACAGCGGAGGTCACCGTCCCTTGATTACCACAGCGTCTCTCAAAACACAGAGCTGGAAGGACTTGGCCGAAATGGCCAAGAGCAAGGGACTGCCAGGCTATAGCTCGATGCGCAAGGACCAGCTGGTCAAAGCTCTGGTTCGGGCCGCCAAGAGGCGAGCTCAAGCGCGGGCGGCTGCAAAGTCCTCCAAGCCGGCGAAGGGCGCGCGGCGCAGCACGACGCTGAAGGCGCATGCCGCCCACACCAACGGTTCGAAGTCGGCCAATGGCAAGCTGAACGGCGCGTCTGCGCACCAGGGGAGGGCCGAGCGGCTTACTCCCCGGCAGCAGCGGATCGCCGAGCGCATTCAGCGGGCCAACGCCGAGCGCGAACGGCTGAAGGATCTGTCGGGAGCGTTCACGCTGGCCAAGAACAAGCGCAAGGCGCCGGACAAGGACCGCCTCGTGCTGATGGTCCGCGATCCTTACTGGCTGCAGGCGTGCTGGACCGTTTGCCGCCTGAGCGTGAAGCGGGCCGAAGCCGCGTTGGCCGAGCATTGGCACACGGCGCATCCGGTGCTGCGGCTGCTCGAGGTCGATGGCGGCCAGACGACGAGCACCTCCGAGCGGATCGTTCGCGAAATTGACGTCCACGGCGGCGTGACGAACTGGTACATCGAGGTGTCCAACCCGCCGCAAGGGTTTCGCGTCGAGCTCGGCTATAAATCGGCGGTGGGCAAGTTCTTCTCGATCTGCCGCAGCAACACCGTACGCACGCCCGCGCCCGACAGCAGTGACGTGATCGACGGCAACTGGACCGACGTGGCCGAGAATTACGAGCGCGTGTTCGCGCTCAGCGGCGGTTACACGGAAGACAACAATAGCGGCGAGTTGCAGGAGCTGTTTGAAGAACGCCTCCGCCGCCCGATGACGCCGGCCACCACCTCGCAATTCGGCAGCGGGGCCGAGCGCCTGCTGAACCGGCATCGCGACCTCGACTTTCACGTTGATGCCGAGATGATCCTCTACGGCCGCACGAAGAACGACGCGAAGGTGATGCTGGCCGGCGAGCCGATCAAGCTTCGCCCCGACGGCTCGTTCACCGTCCGCCTGGCGATGCCCGACAAACGGCAAGTCTTGCCCGTCGTCGCCAGCACTCCCGACGGCGTCGAACAGCGCACCATCGTGATCGCCGTTGAGCGGAACACCAAGGTGCTCGAGCCGATGGTCCGCGAGGCCAACGACTAGCGTAGGGCGAGCGTCCTCGCTTGCTCCGGGCCGCGCCGCCAGCGACAATCGCCTCCGTTGATTCAACTCGGAGGATCTCATGGCGACCGCCGCCAGTCTAGCGCACGGCGACCGACTGTGGTACATCGTCGGCCGCTGGGAAGAGCTGGGCGGCGAAGCGCGCGTCAATTTGCTGCGGATCATCGCGGTCGGCGCGTTCTACTGCGTCCAGCTCGCCCAGCATTTTCTGCTCTCGCAGCCAACCGCCGACTCGACCCGGTTCCACCAGCAGGCGACCGCCATCGCCGTGGCCTGGACGCTCGTCGCCCTGGCAGTGCTCCTGTCGCTTCGCTTGCGGATATTTCCCGCAGCTCTGAAATACATCTCTGCGGCGTGCGACTTGGTCCTGCTTACGGTCTTGGCGTCGCTCGCCGCGGGCCCCTCTAGCCCACTCGTACTGGCGTACTTTCTCGTTATCGCGCTGGCCGCGCTTCGCTTCAGCCTGGGCCTGGTCTGGTTCAGCACGCTCGGCGCAATGGCCGGCTATTGGCTGCTGGTTGGGCTGGCCGACGCCAAGACCAGCCGCTGGTTTGACGAGCAGCATGCCGTGCCGCCGGCGACGCAGTTGATTACGTTGCTTAGCCTGGGATTGACCGGAGTCATCATTGGTCAGGTCGTGCGGCGGGTGAAATCGCTCGCCGAAGACTATGCCCAGCGGCGCAGCGCCGCGGCGGAAACTCCGCGATGAAGCAGGCCTCAGCGCATCGCGATTACGCATTCCTCGGCACGACGCAGAGCCTCTGCCCCCAGTGCCTGCGCGTAGTGCCGGCCAAGATCGTCGAGCGCCGCGGGCGGGTCTATTTCCGCAAAACGTGCGCGGAGCACGGCACGCGGGAAGACTTCGTTTGCTCGGACGTCAAATGGTACGACCGGATGGAGTTCGCGCTGCCGGCGCGGATGCCGGCGGTGTTTGGAACGCAAGCGGAGAAGGGTTGCCCGCTCGACTGCGGCCTGTGCAGCGAGCACGAGCAGCACACCTGCGTCGGGGTGCTGGAGATCACCAGCTCCTGCAACCTGACCTGCCCGATGTGTTACGCCGCCAGCAGTCCTGGCGGCAAGCATTTGCCCTTCGCCGATTGCCGCCGGCAGATCGACAGGTTGGTCGAGGTCGAGGGGCGAGCCGAAATCTGCCAGCTCTCGGGCGGCGAGCCCACGATTCATCCGCAGTTCGCGGAGGTCGTCGAATACGCGCTGTCGCGGGAAATCGACTATGTGATGGTCAACACCAACGGGATTCGCTTTGCCCGCGATCCGGCACTGGTGGAGCTGGCGGCCCGCCATCGCGAGCGGCTGGAGATCTACTTTCAATTCGACGGCCTCTCGAACGGCGTCTATCGCGCGCTACGCGGCGAGGAGCTGCTCGAGACCAAGCTGGCGGCATTGGAGGCCCTCGGGCGGGCTGGGGTACACGTAACGCTCGTCTGCACGCTTCAGGGCGGCGTCAACGGCGACCAGCTGGGGCCGCTCGTCGAGTTCGGCCTGGCACGGCCCTGGATCACCGGCATCAGCTTTCAGCCCGCTACCTATTCGGGGCGGCATGTTTTGCCCGAAACGCTCGAGCAGCGAATCACGTTTCCCGACGTGATCAAGGGCGTCGCAGCCCAGACCGCTGGAGTCTTTGCCGAGGAGGACTTTCTGCCGCTGCCCTGTGCGCATCCGAATTGCCACCAGATCGCGATCGCCTATCGACAGAATGGCGTCGCCACGCCCGTGACCCGATTCATCGACGCCGCCGAGAACTTCGACCTCTTGGCCAACGGCATCAGCTTCACACGGGCCAAGGCGCGCGATTTGATACGCCAGTATCTGGCGCGGCAGGCGTGCTGCGGCGGTGGCGGCTGCGCCACAGTTCAAGGTTCAAAGTTCGATGTTCAACGTTCGCTGCCAACTTTGAACTTTGAAACTGAAACTTTGAACTCCCCCAGCGACGACTTCTTCTCGCGAATCCTTGCCGAGAAACTCGGCTCCGAGAATCTCTTCCGCATCACGATCACGAACTTCCTCGACGCCTACAACTTCGACGTTCGCCGCGTGATGAAGTGCTGCACGCACCACGTGCTGCCCAGCGGCCACGTGATTCCGTTCTGCGCCTACAACGTCCTCTACCGCGACGGACACGTGCCGCTGCCGCTCTTGTCCGAGCGGGTGATGACGTGAACCACGACCTGCGCTATGCCCTGGTCATGCTCGCGGCCATTGTCGTGCTCAGCCTGCTCTTGCGGCGGTGGCAGGCCCGTCTGCCGCTGGCGTGGTGGGAGAAGCTGGGCATTGGTGTCGGCGGCTTTTGCGGGGCGATGATCGGGGCCAAGCTGCCGTTCGCGGTAGCCGACTGGAGCGGATTGCTTAGTGGCACTACCTGGCTGGCTGATGGCAAGACGATCCTGTGCGGCATCGTCGGCGGGTATTTCGGCGTCGAGCTGGCCAAGTGGACGCTCGACGTCCGCATCAAAACCGGCGACACGTTCGCGGTCCCGGTCGCGGTGGCCGTGGCGATCGGACGCCTCGCCTGCTTTGTCGGCGGCTGCTGCTATGGCGCGCCGACCAGCCTGCCTTGGGGCATGACCTTCGCCCGCGCCGGCGATTCGTTGCCCAGGCATCCAACGCAGCTCTACGAAGCCGCATTCCATCTGACGCTGGCCGCCATTCTGCTCGCTCTTCAGCGGCGGGGCGGCTTCCGCGGCCAATTGATCAAACTCTACATCCTGGCGTATCTGGCTTACCGCTTCCTCACGGAGTTCATCCGCCCGGAGCCCGCCCTGTGGCTGGGTTTGACGGGCTATCAATGGGCGGCCCTCGCCCTATCTCCGGTCTTTGCGTGCCTATGGTGGCGAGACGCCGTGCGGCCGCCGGACGACAAGGCAGCACCGGTCATCGCCAACTCAAAGGCACGTGGAGACCCACCATGATCGACTCGCTGTTGATGATCGGGGCAATTTTGACCGTCGTTGTGGGCAGCGGCGCTCTGTTAGGCAGCGCCTGGGCTCAATCGAAAGAGAACAACACGTTCTCCTGGACCATTGTGATCCGCAGCACGATCGTCGGCGTGCTGCTGGCTGGCGTGGCCTTCGGGTTGGGTGTGTGGGCTTGGATCATGCACCATCGCTGGGCCGAGGTGCGACATACGCTGTTCGTCATCGAGGCCCTCTCCAGCCTGGCACTCGGCAGCCTGATCGGCTGGATTGCCGCTTTCCTTCTCGGCAGGCACTGGCATACTCCCCAGCCGAGGAGCAATCGAATTCCGCGCTAACCATTGACGACGATCACGCGCCACTTGCCCGGCCCATGGACGCCCGTCGTCAGTTGCAGCTCGATGTCGCCGGTCTTGCTCGGACCGGTGATCAGCGTCACGTTGGGCGGCAGCGATTCGGCGGGCAGCCACTCGAAGGCGTCGATCAGGTCGGGCACGATCTGACTTCGCTCGACGATGGCGATGTGCATCGGCGCGATCAGCGAGGCGAGACGCTCTTGCCCTGGGCGCGAACACATGAGCAGCGTGCCCGTCTCCGCGATGGCCAGGTCGCAGCTGGTAATGCCGACGTCGCAGGCCAGCAGTTTGCTCCGTCGCTCTGCCGCAGAGAGCGCGACCAGGTCGTCATAGTCGAACAAACTGACACCTGCAGTCGCGAGCAGGTCAGCAACTCCCAGCCGGTCCAGCAACTCGTGCTTCCAGCAGACGGCCGAGCGAGCGCCGGCTTCCGCCAAGAGCGCGTGCAACTGTCGGCCAGCCGCTTGCAAGTCGGGGACGACAAACGCCTCGCCGCCTACGGCGTCGATTTCGACCGCCAATCGCTCACACAGGTCGCCCTCCGCGCCGAGATAGCCGATCTCGGGCGGCACCGGCTGTAAATGGACCCGGTATTGCCGCCCTTGCTCGGACGCTTGCCGGACGCGCGCCAGAAAGGCATTACGATTGCTCATCGCGGCCCTCTCGATTCCACCAGTCGCGGAAGCGTTCCGCCGCCGGCGCGGGAAAGTCGCGCGTCTTGGTCCAGCCGGCAAGCTTCGCCGGCAGCTTCTTGATCCAGGGCGAACCGCGCTTGAGGCGGCCGATCGTGCGTGCCGCGAGCCAACTACCGACGCGATACAGCCAAGGGTTGCGAAGGATCCGCGCCCAGAGCCCGTAAGCTATTGCCTCCAGCCGGCTGCGCTGCTCGGGCTCCTCGTGCAGCTGCTCGCGCAGCTTGATCAACAGATCGGGGATCTGAATCTTCACCGGACACGCCGCCTGGCACGCGCCGCACAAGCTCGACGCATGCGGCAGATGATGATTGGCGGCCAGCCCGTCATAGAGCGGAGTCAGCACCGCGCCGATCGGCCCGGCATAGACGCCGCCGTAGGCATGGCCGCCGACGTTGCGATAGATCGGACAGGCGTTGAGGCAGGCTCCGCAGCGGATGCAGAACAGGCTTTCCCGCAGCGGGCCGCCGAGAATCCGCGAGCGCCCGTTATCGAGAATCACCAGGTGGAATTCTTCCGGGCCGTCCAGCTCGCCCGGCTGCCGCGGGCCAGTGATGACTTGCGTATAGATCGACAGCTTCTGGCCGGTCGCACCGCGGGCCAGCACCTTGAGAAAGCACGGCAGGTCGGCCAGCCGCGGAATGACCTTCTCCATTCCCATGACGGCGATGTGGCAGGGGGGCAGGGCACAGGTTAGCCGGCCGTTGCCTTCGTTGGTGACCAGCACGATCGAGCCGGTCTCGGCGATCGCAAAGTTGGCTCCCGAAATGCCGATCTCGGCCTCGGCGAACTTCTGCCGCAGAGCCTGGCGGGCAAAACCGGCGAGCGCGACGCGCTGGGCGGGCAGCCTGTGACCGGCAGGCTTGCTGAGGATGTCGGCGATCTCGCCGGCGGAGAGGTGGATCGCCGGTGCGACGATGTGCGACGGCCGGTGGCCGGCGAGCTGGATGATGTATTCGCCCAGATCGGTTTCCACCGCCTCGATGCCCGCTTCCTCCAGCGCGTGGTTGAGGTGAATTTCCTCGCTGGTCATCGACTTGGACTTGACGACCTTGGTCGCCTGCCGCTGGCGGATCAACTCGACGATGATGCGGCAGGCCTCCTGGCCGTCCGCGGCCCAGTGCACGCGTCCTCCGCGGCTGGTGACGCTTCGCTCCAGCGTTTCCAGGTGCCGGTCCAACTCGGCCAGCGTCTGGTCCTTGATCGAGCGGGCCCGCTCGCGGATCAGGTCGGAATCGGGCAGCGCGGCCCAGGCGTCGCGGTTGCGGCGGCCGAGCGTGTCGTTGAGCTGCCCCAGGATCCGCTGCAAATTCGGATCGGCCAGCGCCGCCTGCGACGCCGCCTCGAACTCATGGTGCGTTTCGCGCAGGTAGTCGGTCATTGGAAGGCGCGGACCAGTAGCGTGACGATGGGCGCAAGACCAATCAGTACGGCAGCGATCGTAATCGGCCGCGGCGGCGAGGTCCGGCGGACGCGATAGGCCAGAGGCGTAAACAGGAGGCAGAGCAGGCCCGTGAACAGCGCCACGAACTGGAGCAGGCCCGCGACCACCAGGAGCGGATGCGGCCGCGGTCCTGGAAACGGAAAGGCCAGACTTATCAGCCAGAGCGCCACCACCACCAGCATCGCCACAGCCGTGCTGGTGCAGGTGAGCATCCAGGCCACAGTCAGGGCGACGGCCCCGCGCGATTCGCCGGCTTCGGCCAGTTGTGCGGATTGCTCGGATTGGCGGCGAGAGGGCATTCGGAGGCCCGCGGGCGATGACTTTTGGCAACGCGGAGCATTCAGAAACTCCGTTGCCGGCGGCTTCATCATATCGCCCCTGGTCCATTCCGCGGGGCGGCCTGCCAGCCGTTTGCCGCCCGCAAGTTCGTAACGTAAGGTTTCGCTGGCGGATCGTCCTGCTCCTCTGGCGGCCGCCAAGAGCGCGGATGTACCGACGGGAGGACTCCTCCAGCCCTGGCCTGTCGCGCGCTCGACACACCACACGATCGGCGTCCCCCCGCGCTGCTGCGAAAGGAACGGGCCGTGTCTGCAACACTTGCCTCCGCCAACCTGGCTCCGCCGCTCCGCCCTTTGGTGGAAACGGCCGCCATGTTTCGGCAGGAATGTACCGCCCTCGACCACCTGATTGAAGAACTGTACCGCGACGTGGAGCAGCTCCGCGAAGAGCTGGTTCGCAAAAGCGACGAGATCGAGGAGGGCCGCCGCAAGCTGGCGGATCGCGGCCGGCAGCTGGCCGAGCAACGCAAGGAGGGCGGCCGGCTCATGGCCTTGCTGGAGCAGCAGGAATCCCGGGCGGGTGAAACGCTGACGGAAGTCAAGTCGCTCCGCGAGCAGCTGGCGCGCGAGCGGGAAGAATCGGCGCAGCGCGAAGCGACCCGCACAGCATTCCTGGAACAGAAGATGCGAGCGGCGGAAACCGAACGCGACCAGTTGCGGCACGAGCTGAACGTCTTGCAAGCCACGGCCGCCGCCAGCGGCGGAGCCGGAGGCGGGTCGGTCGAGTCGCTGGCACCCTTGCTCAGCGAATTGGGCGAGATGCGCCGGCAGGTCTCCGAGACGCAGGCTCAGCTCGGCCAGACCCAAACGCAACTTGGCGAGGCCCGCACGCAGCTGGGCGAGGCGATCGAACGCTCGGTCGCGGCGGCCGCTGCTCAATCGCCGCTCGTCCAGGCTGGCGGTGGTGCTCCGGATCGCGAGCGACTGGAGCTGGAATCGGAGC
>DASRJB010000845.1:0-3508 GCA_035649715.1 Pirellulaceae bacterium | reverse complement strand
ATTTCGCTCATGTTTAGGCGCGCCACCATTCTGTTCCTCATCACGGCTGCCGCCTCGGCGGCTGAGCCCGTCCGCAAGCCCTATGGCATCGAGCGCCGCGAGCAGTGGACCACCGGCAATCTCCACGGGACGCCGGAGCCGCCGGACCCGTACCGGACGGAGCGCGTGTTTCCCAAGCTGGAGCTGTTCGAGCCGCTCTCGGTCGGCGTCGTGCCGGGGCAAAACCGCTTCGGCGTCGCCACTCGGCCGGGCAAAATCTACTCGTTCGAAATCCGGCCGGACGTCGATAAAGCGGACCTCTTGATCGACGTCAAGCGAACGACCTACGGCCTGGCCTTCCATCCGAAGTTCGCCGAGAACGGCTACTTCTACGTCACCTCGCTGATCGATCCGCCCCCCGCACCCGATCGCGGCAGCCGGCTCTCGCGCTACAAGGTCAATCCGGGTCAGCCGCTGGCGGCGGACCCTGCCAGCGAGACCGTGATCCTGGAGTGGCCCGCCGGAGGCCACAACGGCGGTTGCATCCGCTTCGGCCCCGATGGTTACCTCTATCTGGCTACGGGCGACGGCAGCGGCATCGCCGACGAGCTGCTCACCGGCCAGACGATCGATGACCTGCTCGGGGCGATCCTGCGGATCGACGTCGATCGGCCCGCGGACGGCAAGAACTATTCGATTCCCGCGGACAATCCATTCGCCGGCCGCGAGAAAGCCCGCCCGGAAATCTGGTCGTTCGGCCATCGCCAGATCTGGAAGTTCAGCTTCGACCCGCCGACCAGGCGGCTGTGGGCCGCCGAAGTCGGGCAGGACCTGTGGGAAATGGTCTATCTCATCCGCCGCGGCGGCAATTACGGTTGGAGCGTCCGCGAGGGCAACCACCCGTTCCGGCCCACTCGCCCGCAGGGTCCGGCCGCATTCGAGCTGCCCGTCGTCGAGCAGCCGCACAGCGACTTCCGCTCGATCACGGCCGGCTACGTTTACGGCAGCGATCGGCTGCCGGAGCTGAAGGGGGCGTTCCTTTACGGCGACTACGACACCGGGCGGCTGTGGCTGCTGCGTTACGAGGGCGATCGCGGCGGCACGGGCAAGGTGGTCGAGCACCGGCAGCTCGCCGACACGCAAGTGCGGCCGGTCGAGTTCGCGTTGGATCCCTCCGGCGAAGTCTATCTGGTCGATTTCGCGGGCGGCGGATTTCACCGGCTGGTGAAAGCACCTCCGGCAGTCGAAACGAAGCCGTTCCCGCGCAAGCTCAGCGAGACGGGGCTGTTTGCCTCGACCAAGGACAACGTGCCCGCCAAAGGGCTGATTCCCTATTCGGTCAACGCCCCGCTCTGGTCGGACCATGCCGAGAAGGAGCGGTTCCTCGCGCTGCCGGGCGATTCGCAGATCGAGTTCGACGACGTGGTCTATCCGCACGGGCCGGCGTATTCCGATCTGGGCTGGCGGTTTCCCGACGGGGCAGTGCTGGTGAAGACGTTTTCCCTCGGCAGCCGGCGGCTGGAGACGCGAATCCTCCAGCACCGCAAGATGCCCGGTAACGACGACGAATACGGCGCGCAGTACTGGTTCGGCTACACGTATGTCTGGAACGACGAGCAGACCGACGCCGAGCTCCTCTCTCCGGCTGGACTGGACCGCGAGTTCACCGTGCCCGACCCGGCTTCGCCCGGCGGCGTACGGAGGCAGACCTGGCATTTTCCCAGCCGGGCCGAGTGTACGCTCTGCCACACGATGGCGGCCAAATACGCCCTCGGCGTAACGACGCTGCAAATGAACAAGGACCACGACTACGGCGGGACGCTCGCCAACCAGCTGGCGACGCTGGAGCATCTAGGCGTCTTCAAGGAGAAGCTGCCCAAGCGGCCGGAGGAGCTGCCGAGCCTGGTGGACTATCGCGACGCCTCGCAGGACCGGCACCTGCGGGCGCGGGCCTACCTGCACGCCAACTGCGCCCACTGCCACCGCAAATGGGGCGGCGGCAACGCCGAGTTCGAGCTCCAGGCCTCGATCCCGCTCGCGGCCACCAAGGCCGTCGATACCCCGCCGGGTCAGGGCGCGTTCAACCTGCGCGATCCCAAGATCATCGCGCCGGGCGATCCGGATCGCTCGCTCATCCTCCATCGCCTGCAGCTCACCACGCTCGGCCGCATGCCCCACGTCGCTACCAGCGTCGTCGATCGCCAGGCGGCCCAGCTCATTCGCGAGTGGCTGACCGACCTCCGCGATCCCGAGCTGCTGAAGAAGCCCGGTGCGATTCATCCGCGGCTGCCGTAGGGTGGGTCGAGGCCGCTGCGGCCGAAGACCCACGCGGGTCAGCGCCTGCACACGCTTCCGCGTGGGTCTGCGCTCGCGGACTCGCTTGACCCACCCTACTAATTCCGATCCGAGTTCCGCGGCGAGCGCTTGCGCTGGTCGGCGGCTTGCTCGGCGGGGCGGGCATGGACCTGGTCGAGCCGGACGACTTTGCATTCGCGGCCCTGGCCGAGATAGACAGCATGCCAGTTCGCAGAAATCAGCTCTTCGTCGGCCGCCCACTCGCGGATATAGCGGCCGCGGACCGTGGCCGGCGTACCCAACGGCGGATTGCGGCGGGCATGGTCGATCTCCGCCCGCTCCAGGATGTCGAGCACGATGCCGGTCGTCCGCAGCCGCTGGAAATAGCCCTGGGGCGAAAGCTCGTGATAGCGGATGTCGATCTTCTTGCGGACTTCCCAGGCAGCCCCGCGGCCGGCCTTGTCGAGGACGAACTGCTTGGTGACCCAGTCGAGCGTGCCCACCAGGCCCTGCGGATCGTCGGTCAGCATATCCAGCACGTCTTCCCAGCGGCGCAATACGTCGCGGGCTTCCGCCGGTGCGTCGGGCCGGCGCTCCAGGAAGCGACGGCAGGCCTCCAGGTAGAACCGCTGGATTTCGAGCGCCGTGGCCGACCCGCCGCCGGCCAGCGGAATGCGTGCGGCCAGCGTCGGATCGCTGCAGATGGCCCGCAGCGAGCGGATCGGCCGCCGCACGCGGGGCACGCTGGGCATCTCGCCCGCCTCGATCACGTCCAGCACCAGCATGGTCGTGCCGACCCGCAGGTACTCGGCGGCGTCGGCCAGGTTCGAATCGCCCAGAGCAATTTGCAGCCGCTGCCGCGGGGCGAACAGCCGCCGGTATTGCTGCCACACCAGCCGCGATTCGGCAAACACCGGCTTCAGGAAATTGACCAGGCAGTAGATCGGCCGCGAGCCGAGCCAGCCCCCCAGGCCGGTCAGGCAGCTCATCGCCGGCGCTTTGTCGGACAGGTGGAAACTCCCCTGATCGTCGATCATCCCGCTGCCGCTGACGATCGGCCGGCTGATCAGAAACGGCGTCAGCTCGCGGCGAATCCGGGCAAAGGCCGTGAACCAGAGCACGATCAAGAGCAGCGTCGAAAGCGGGCCGGCGACGATTCGCGCCGCGGTCGTGAGCAGCGACTCCAGCCAGGGCGGGCCTGTCGGCACGTCGGTCGCCAGCTCGCGAACCGTGC
>DASRJB010000844.1:0-4084 GCA_035649715.1 Pirellulaceae bacterium | reverse complement strand
GGCGAATGCTGCGTGCTGACGACCACGGCGTCGATCCGCACGGCCCGGTCGCCGTCGTATTCGACCGTGACCTGGCTCTTGCTGTCGGGCCGCAGCCAATCGACTTCGCCCGACTGTCGCGCCCGCGTTAGCCGGTTGAGAATCCGGTGAGCCAGGGCGATCGGCAGCGGCATCAGCTCGGGCGTCTCGTCGCAGGCATAGCCGAACATCAGGCCCTGGTCGCCGGCGCCTTCCTTATCGACCCCCATGGCGATGTCGGGGCTCTGGCTGTGCAGCTTCACATCGACTTTGCACGTCTTGGCGTTGAAGCCGATGTCGTCGTGCGTGTAGCCGACCGCGGTAATGACGTCGCGGGCGACTTTCTCGTAATCGACCTTGGCCGTCGTCGTGATCTCGCCCGCCAGCACGCAGTAATCGGTGGTCACCAGCGTTTCGCAGGCCACGCGGCTCTTGGGGTCCTGGGCCAGCAGGGCGTCCAGTACGCCGTCGGAAATCTGGTCGGCCAGCTTGTCCGGGTGTCCCATGCTGACCGATTCGCTCGTGAACAAATACTTGCCGCTTGCCACAGGTTGCTCCTGACAATCAAAACCGCGAAACTGCTGACCGGAATAACCAGCGGCGATTATAAGGTCGCTGCCCGCGATTTCACAACCGCTAATTGAACCGCCGAATAGGGGAAAACCGATGTCTTTCACGGTACTGCGAGGGCGCTGGGCTGCGGGCGGAATGCTGGCCCTTGTCGCCGGATTGGCGGCCGCTTGGGCCGCGGCCGCCTGCGCCCAGACACCCCCGGCTGCTGCTCCCGGCGTGGTCGGCAGCGAATTCATCTATGAAACCGCGCCCTTCCCGCAATGCCACGCCTCGACGATCGCACAGACCAAAACGGGCCTGGTCTGCGCCTGGTTCGGCGGCATGCGCGAACGCGCGCCGGACGTCGGCATTTGGGTCAGCCGGCACGACGGCAAGGCCTGGTCGCCGCCGGTCGAAGTCGCCAACGGCGTGCAGGACGCGACCACGAGGCATCCCTGCTGGAATCCGGTGCTGTTTCAGATGCCCGATGGCCCGCTGCTCTTGTTCTACAAGGTCGGTCCCAGCCCGAGCACCTGGTGGGGCATGCGGATGCAGTCGGCTGACGGCGGCAAAACCTGGACGAAACCAGTGAAACTGCCGGACGACATCCCCGGCCCGATCAAGAACAAGCCAGTGCTGCTGGCCGACGGCCGGCTGCTCAGCGGCAGCTCGAGCGAGGACCAGGGCTGGCGCGTCCACATGGAATGGACCAAGGACGCGGGCCAGACCTGGGAGCGAACGCCCGTCCTCTGCGACGGCAAAACGCAAAACGCGATTCAGCCCACGATCTTTCAACACGGCGATCAACTCCAAATTGTCTGCCGCAACCGGCAGGCCGGCTCGCTCTGGCAATCCTGGTCGAGCGACGGCGGCCGCACCTGGAGCAAGTTCGAGGCGCTGAACCTGCCGCATCCCGGCTCGGGTATCGACGGCGTGACGCTCAAGGACGGCCGGCACCTGCTGGTCTATAACCACACCAACCGCGGCCGCTCGCCGCTGAACGTCGCCGTCAGCAAGGACGGCAAGACCTGGCAAGCCGCCCTCGTGCTGGAAAGCGAGCCCGGCGAGTACTCCTATCCCGCGGCCATCCAAACGGCCGACGGGCTCGTCCATATCACCTACACCTGGAAGCGGCAGCGCGTGAGGCACGTCACGCTGGACCCGTCCAAGCTCGTGCTCAAGCCCATCGTGGACGGCCAGTGGCCTGCGCCATGAGGGCCCCCGGTAAGGTGGATCGTTCACGCGCCTGTTTCGCCGCAAGAGATGACCACTCAATGACTTGCGTCGAAATCGCGGCAACCCCTTAAGTAGTACTTATTAGAGTTTGAGAACGACTTTCCAGTCCCGTCCGGCGAGCCGCTCGCGGCCAATTTGGCAGACTGCCGCGCATCGGGAACCTTGCTGCAAAAATCGTGCCACTTGTCCACTATTTGTCAAAAAGTCGTGTATGCAGCACTCAGTTGAACCAGAACGCGAAGCCGATGAACTGGCCGCCGAACAGGGCGTTGAGTCGCGTCCAGGTTTCGAGCTGCGTCGTCGGGCCGGCTTCGACATAGGGCACGGCTGCTGCGCCGTGGACCCACATCACGAGGTCGAACTCCCGCGGCTCGTCAAACACCCGCTTCAGGTTCACCCCGCGGCCTTCAACCAAGCGCCAGTGCGGCACGAGTTTCTTCCCTTCCAGCAGCTGCTCGGCCTCGCCCAGGAAGGACTGCCAGCCCTGGATCATCTCGGCTGAGACTTGCACGTTCGGAATGACCCCCTTCTGCTTGCTGCTCGGAATCCACTCGCGGTCATCGTCGGTCTCGGCGGCGATCGCTTTCCAGCTCTCGCGGCTGTGCTCCACGACGGCCAGCAAGTGCTTGCGGGCCGCCTGCATCCGCTGGGGCTCCTTTAGCGGGAAGCGAGCCAGGTGAATGGCGGCAATGAAATCGGCGATTTCACTCTCGAACGGCCGGTCCTCGCGGCGCGGAAAGAGCTCCTCGGGAATCGCGGCCCCCTTCGGATTGTCGAACAACTGGTGAGCGATGGCGTCGAAAACGCTCCGCTGGTCGTAGGCCAGGGTCATTTCGCCGATCGCCGAGAGCAGCCGGCAATAGCCGCGGAGCCAATGCACGTCGCCGTAATCGAAGGCGATGACGAAGTTCTGCACTTCCTCGGGCGTGAATTCCGGGCTGAGCCGCAACCCGTTGTTGAGGACCGCGTAGATCCGCCACAGGGTTTCGTCGCCGCCCGCCTGGCCGTCGCCGTTCAGGTCGAGGGCAATCAGGCCGAAGTGCAGCGGCAGCTTGACTTCCCGGTCCTTGATCGGCGCGAGCGTCTGCTCCACGGCCTGCATGTCGGCCAGCCACTGCTCCACCATTTTTCGCGAGTCCTCGTAGCCGATCGGCTCGGGTTTGGGATTCTGCGGCACGGGCAGCCGCACCAGCGGAATCGCCCGGGCCAGGCGGCTCTGCGGTCCGAGGGCTCCATAGCGGTGCAGCGACTGTCCCAGCCGCTCCACGGCCTTCAGGAACTGCAGCGTACCCAACCCGAAGCGGGCCTGGTCGTCGTCGGGATGGTTTCTCAAATGCTGCTGCAATTCCTTTTCGCCGACTGCCAGGCGGCCTTCGGTGAGATATTTCTCGACCAGCGGCGCTTCGGCTGCCGCGGCGGGCATCGATGGACACAAGATTCCCAGAAGGGCAACCACCAGCGCAGCGGTACGGTACATGACACGGGCTCCTAGCGATGAAGTAGGCCCCTTCTGCCGGAAGGGGTCTAAAGGGAAGCGCAGCGACCCGGAACACTGCCGAGGATTCGACGTACCGCGGCGGCCCAGGTCCCGCCCGGCAGGCGGGACCTACAAAAACGAGCATCCCACTGGCACAGGCACAAAATACGCCGGCAAAAGGCGCGCCCGAAATGCGGCGGGCACTTCGCGTGCCGTTAAGGCCGCTAGCCGACTGACTATTTCAGCCCAAGCTTCTGGCCGGCGGCCAGCATCGCAATCGCCTCGCGGAGCCGCTTCTCCTTGGTTTCCTGGCGCTTGGCCGAATCGATCCAGAGGACATACAGCTGCCGGTAGGACGGCGCTAATTGCTCGAAGAACTCCCACGCCCGGCTGTTGGCTTTCAAGCGGGCTTCGATGTAGGTCGGAACCGTGGATTTGGGTGGCCGCGGGGGATAGGCGCTGCCCTTCGTCGGCGCTCGGGCCACACCCGGAGCTGCCAGCCGGCCGGCCGCCTTCAGCTCTGCGTAACGCCGCCGATTGATGGCCGACCACCGGCTGTCCGCCGTGCGTGGCGTGAACTTGCGGGCGTAGCGGTCGTTGTCCAGCCGCTTCACGAGGCTGTCCACCCAGCCGAAGCAGAGCGCTTCATCGAGCGCGTCCTGGTAGCTGAGGCACTCCTTCCCCGTATGCCGCTTGAAGAACACCAGCCAGACCTCGGCCTGCGTCTCGTGATTGGCGGCGAGCCACTTCCGCCAGGCCTGCAAACTGCGCACCTCCAGCGTATTGCGTTCCTTGGCAGCC
>DASRJB010000843.1:0-6455 GCA_035649715.1 Pirellulaceae bacterium | reverse complement strand
CGTCAGGTGTCAGTGTGGCGGCCTTGGCGAAGTCCGCGTCTGCCTTGGCCTGCTCGCCGCGCTCGAGGTACCAGCGGCCGCGCTGGATCCAGGGCAGTGGATTGTCGCCGGCCAGCTCGACCGCGCGGTTCCAGGCGGCCTCGGCCTTCGCCAGGCTCTCCTGCCGGGCAGCCTCGACTTTCGCCAGGCTCTGCTGCCTCGCGGCGTCGGCCTTTGCCAGAATGACCTGGCTCCGGCCGCGAGCCAGTGCCGCCAGGCGCTCGCGCTCGGTGCGGGCCGCATCCGGCCCGTCGATCAGGGTCTTGGCTTCGAGATAAAAGAGCATCCCATAGAGCCATTCTTCCGGCAGCATGCCTGGAATCGCTGTACCGGCTGCAAGTTCCCCGGGCCCCGCCTGGGCTCCCAATTCCATTCCGTGCTCGGTCCGGTTGAGCCAGCGGCGGGCGGGCTCGGCGTTTTTCAATTGGTGATGCGCGATGGCCAGCAGTGGCCAGACCAGGCGATCCTGCTCCCAACGGTCGCCCGGATCGAGCGACGTTTCCAGGCTCGCAGCCGCCTCGGTCCATTGACCGGCGCGCAATTGAGCCAGGCCCAGCCACCGCCGGTGCCAACGATCCTGGGGCTGCTCACGCCACATCCTCTCGCCAGCCGTTTGGATCTTGGCGGTAAGCGCTCCATCCGTGGGCGCCAAGCCGATCAGCATAATCTGCGCGTTCGGATTGGGATCGGCGCTGCTGGCCCTGAGGCGGGCGAACTCGGCGTCGTCTCCTCGCCAGCGGGCCGCTGCCGCCAGCCAACCGGGTTGTGCATAGCCGTAGGCTGCCAAACTCTGTGCGGCCGACTTCGCTGCGCCAATATCCCCCCGCTGCATGCTGAGGACCATCCGGGTCAACAGCGGCCGCGGGTCCAGCGGACGGAGAGCCCTCAGTTGCTCAAGTACGTCGTCCCGCTGGGCGACCTCGAAATCGATCGGCACGCCAAAGTACCACCGCGGCTTGGCCCCGGTATCGTCGAATAGTCTTAGCGCCGCGTGAAAGTCGGCTGCGGCCTTGGCAGCCTCGCCATGGTCGGCAAAGTGCAGCGCCCGCGCCGCAAGCACCTCTGGATCGTTTGCACCGAGCTCCACGGCCTTGTTGAAATCGGCCAGGGCCTCGTCGAACCGGCCCAGCTCGGCCAGCCGGCGGCCACGGGCCAACCAGTGCCGCGGCTGCTTAGGCTCGACCATCAGAGCCTGGTCAAAGTCAGCCGTTAGCGGATCGCGGCGTACGAATTCTGCGCGGGCGCGGGCTTGCAGGCTCGCGGCGTTCTCGTCGCCAGCTGCTGCGCCGCCCTCGATCAGGGCCCGCGCTTCGCGATAGAGAATCTGGAAGCAGGCAAAATCGCGCCAATTCCAAGGCGGCCGCTTGTACGCTGACGCGGCCAGAGCCTTGCGGGTCTCCTGGTCGTACGCGGTCTGGGACTTCACCAGCAACTGGCGGGCAGCATCCTGATCGCCGCGCCGCCAGAGCGCCATCGCCAGCACGAGATCATGCAGGGAATGGCCGGTAACCTCGCGCAGACGCGCAATGGCCTCGTCGTAGCGCCCGCCCCGATACAGGGCATAGCCCAGGACGCCGATGCTGTTCTGACTCTTGGGATCGAGACCCTTCTCGGCCAGTTGAATCAACCGCGCCGCATCGGAGGACTCGGCGGGCACGAGCGCACAGGTCCTGGCGAAGCTGCTGGCGGGCCCTGTTCCCAGCCTGGCAATTTGCTGCAGCATCCATTCGCGGTAACGCCGGTAACCGTCCAGATCGTTCGCGGCCAGCAACAATTCGGCATGACGCACGGCGAGCGAGTCTTCGCGAAAGTCGCTCGGAGCTGCCAGGGCCATTTGCTCCGCGGCTTCCTGCCACAGTCCCCACTCGGCCAGGAGGAATGCGCGATCGACGGCCTCGTCGGACACCCTGAGGCTGAACGAGTGCTTTTGGGTGCTCTGGCTGACCTTTACCATCACCAGGTTGCGACCGGCGCGAAGCGTGACGGGAACCAGACCCTCATTCGCCCACTGCCAGGTGGGCGCCGGGTCCGCCTCGTACACCAGTTCGCCGTTCAGCCACAGCCGCAGGCCGCCGTCGCCCGACAGCCGCAACGTTGCCGGGCGCTCCGCGGGCGAATAGACGATGTTCAGGCCATAGGCTGAAATCTGATCGGCGTTGAACGTCGCCTTCAGATCGATTTTTCCCGTTTCGCCACTGGGAACAGGCCGCCAGGCAAGGGGCTGCTCGCTCAGCCCGGTTTTGGGATCGACCAAGTGCACGGGCCGCGACGGATCGGGATCGACCTCAGGCGGGCAAAATTCCTTCAGTCCCTTGGGATACGGCCCGGCCACCCACCAGCCGGCTTGCAGGAATCTGTTGAGAGTATCGGGCGACAGCGCGGCGGCCTTGGCAAAGTCGGCGTCGGCCTTGACTTGCTCGCCACGCTGGATGCACCAGCGGCCGCGGTGAATCCAGGGAACTGGGTCGGCCGGGGCGGCATCGATGGCGCGCTGCCAGGCGACTTCGGCCGACTGGTCGAGCTGGCCCCACTCTTCGGTAAGCCGCGCGCGAGCCAGCCACACATTGGAGTCGCGGCTATCGGCGGCTGCGAGTTGTTCGTCCCGCTTAGCGCTGTCGCCCAGCAAATGGGCGGCGCGAGCTTCCATCAACCGCAGCCAGGCCTCCTCGGGGACGGTCTGACCATCGATCAAGCGCCAAGCTTCGCGGCGCAGCAGAACGGGGGCCGTCAGCGCCCACCAATGACCGGACTGACTGATGGGCGACGCCAGTCCAACCGTGCTCCCTTGCAGCGTCTGCTGGCAGAATTGGACGAAGATGGCTTCCGCCATCATCAGCCGCTCGCGTGCCAGGTCGGGCTGGCCTGCGCCGTGGGCGATCAGGGCGCCGGCAAAGACCGTAGAAAGGTCCTTGGACGTCCTCACCTTCTCAAACGTGGCCTGCGCGTCGGCCGACTTTCCGGCTCGATGTTGCGCCAGGGCGAGCAGGTAGAGGCGCCACGAGTCGGGGTTCGCCTTGGCCGCCTCCTCGATCCACTTCAGCGATTGCTCCGGCGGCAGGGGCGGCGGGTTCAGCAGGTTGCTGGTCTTACCCAGGTTCGCCAAGTCACCGTCGGTAAATGGCGGGCCGCCCGCTCTGGTCCGCTCCCGATCGACGACACGGCACAGCTCGCGGAGCGCTTCGTCTCCTTGCAGCACTCCCAAGACAACGCCGTAATCGACGTCGGGCCAGGCGCCGAGGGACCGCTGCAAGCGAACGCTCCGGCGCGAATACTCGGCGGCCAGCGAGAAGGCTCCCAGGCGACCGTAGAGATCGCAGATCTGAGCTTCCTTCAGGGCGATCTGTTTGCCCAGCGTTGTGTCTGCGGCCTGACGCTGGCGAACTTGATCCAAGCTGGCGAGGCACTCCTGCCAGACGCGATGCGCCTCCGCTGGCCGCCCGCTCTCGCGATAACACGCGCCCAATGCCATCTGCGCGCCGATCAGGCTGACTTGCAGTTGGGGATTGTTCGGCTGCGCGGCTGCCAATTCGCGCCATAACGCGATCGCGTCGTTCATTGACTTTTCGGCCGCCTCATATTGCTTGAGCCCGGTTTGCACCATGCCGATCGATTGCAAGGTCGTGGCCAAAGTCGTGCGATGCCGCTCCTGGCCCGGCTGCGCGGTGGCAAGGTCCTTCAATAGCGCAGCCGCCTGCTGCTGGCTGGCGAGCTGTGTGGCGGGGTCCTGCCGGGAGGCCTGGGCCAGCTTCTGGTTGGCCTCGGCGAGCTTCTGGACGGTGGCCGCAATTTCCTGAAAGTCGCTGCGGCCGCGCAGGGAGTCGAAGTCGTTGTAGTACTTCGCGAGCTCGGCTGGGTCTTGAAAGCCGCCAGCGACGGCCTTTTGGAGCGTGGCGATCGCCAGGTCGGCGTTCCGCTGGCGTTCGTCGGCATCGCTTTGGTTTTCGCTGGAGCTAGCCGCGTCAGCCGGCGGGCTCGCCAACACGGCATACACCCTAGCCAGCTCAAATAGATCCTTTGGCGTCTCGCGAGGAATTTGCTCGAGCACTTCGCGAGCCAGACGAAAATTCTTGCTCGCTCCAGCGGCGTCTCCCACCTCCTTCTGATACGTCCCCAGCCTCAAGTAAGCCTTATACAAGTCGCCACGCAGAGAGCTGACGGCGGGGTTCTCGAACGACCGCTTGCGACTGACGGCCACCAGGCGCTCGAGAGTCGCCAGCGCCTGGTCGCGCCTGTCGAGATTGTCATATTTGCTGGCCGCATTGCCGAGTTGAATGCACAGCCATCGGCCCCACACAATCGAGTGCGGCTCCCGCTCATAGGCCTGAGCGGTGTAGTCGATCGAACGCTCGTACATGGCCAGGGCTTCTTCGTCCTGTTTCTGATTGCTTAGCAGGTTGCCCAGGTTATTGAGCGTTCCGCCGAGGCGGGCTAAATAGGCGGCGTTATCCGGAAAATCGCGGACCAGCCCTTCACGCAAGTCGAACGCCCGCTGGTAATGCTTGAAGGTCGCCGGGACATCGTTCTTGTCATTGGCCGCTTTGCCCAACTCGTTATAGGTGTCCGATAACAAGCCGCGGACTTCGGCATGCTTCGGTGCGATCTGCAGGACGTGCTGACACAGTTTCTCGGTGTCGTCATAGCGGCCAGCCAAGAAATACCCGGTGGCCAACCCCACCTGTACTTCGACACTAGCCTCACTTTTGCCGCGCTCGGCATCGGCCCGAAGTTGCTCGTACAGGCGGATCGACTCCAGGTTCGCGGCCCGCGCCGCCTTGCTATTGTCGAGCTCGCCCTGAATTCTGGCGAGCAGCAGGTGCGCCGAGGCCAACTCCTGCCGCAGCGTCGGGTCGCCGGCCCGCTCCTGCGTGAACTCGGTGTAAAACTTGAGGGCGGCCTTCAGCAAATCTTCGCGCAGCGGCTGCAACCCGGGGACTCGCAGCAGCTCGTTTTCGGTGATCTTCGTCAGGTACTCCTCGACCGCCTTGCGGGCCTTGCCAAAGTTGGCTTCCGCTCGAGTGGCGTTCTTCTCGGCCAACGTCTTCTGCAGCTGGGCCACTCCCCGTTGCGTTTTCTCGCCCTCTGTCGCTATTTCCGCGTCGCGGCGTGCTTTCTTTTCGGCCTGCAGGGCATTGGTCGCGCGAACCGCCTGCCAGACGCTAACCACGCTGCCCAGCACGAGTGCCGCTGCCACGATCGCCGTCGTAGCCAGTGCGCCCTTGTACCGCCGCGCGAATTTCCGCAGCCGGTATCCGGCCGACGGCGGGCAGGCCTGCACGTGCTCATCAGCCAGGTACCGCTGCACATCCATGGCAAAGCCGTTGGCCGTTTCGTAGCGGCGGTTGCGGTCCTTTTCCAGGGCCTTCATCACGATCCAGTCGAGCTCGCCGCGGACCAGCCTCGTCAACCTGCCCGGCTCGGTGCCGCGGTTGGCGGCCAGCGTGGGCAAGCCCTCCGCCGTGCTGAGCTTGGTACTCGGCTTGGAGGGCTCCTCCTCGCGAATCACCCGCAGCATCTCCAGCATGCCGGCATTTTCGAGCTCCTTGCGGCTGAACGGAGTGCTGCCGGTCAATAGCTCGTAGAGCAGTACGCCCAGCGAGTAGATGTCGCTCCGCGTGTCGATGTCGAGCTGGTTGGTCTCGGCCTGCTCCGGCGACATGTATTCCAGCGTGCCGACGATCGTGCCAAAGCCGGTGACGAGCGTTTTGTCGGTGAGCGACTGCCCGGCCGCCTTGGCCACGCCAAAGTCGATCACTTTGGGCACCGGCCTGCCGTCGTACAGGGCGACAAGCACGTTGGACGGCTTGATATCCCGATGGATCACGCCCTTTTGATGGGCGTGCTGGACTGCCTGGCAAACCGGGATGAACAGCTCCAGCCGCTCGCGGGGCGTGAGATGATGCTCGTCGCAATAGCGGGTGATCGGTACGCCGCGAACCAGGTCCATCACGAAATACGGCCGGCCGGCGGGCGTCGTACCGGCGTCCAGCACGCGGGCGATGTTGGCGTGATCCATCAGGGCCAGCGCCTGGCGCTCGGCGTCGAAGCGGGCGATCACCTGCCGCGAGTCCATCCCCGCCTTGATGAGCTTGATCGCCACCAGCCGCTTGACCGGCTCGGACTGCTGGGCCTTCCAGACCGTGCCCATGCCCCCTTCGCCGATTTGCTCGACCAGCTTGTAGGGGCCGATCTGCATGCCGGATCGTTCCGACGGGCCGTCGATTGTGGGGCTGGGTTCCGGCGCCGACGGCTGAAGAAAGCTGCCGGCCTGGCCGAAGGCCGCCAGCAAGGCCTCGACGCGCTGGCGCATGGAGGCATCGCCGGTGCAGGCCTTGTTCAAGTAGTCTGCGCGCCGGCTTTCGTCGAGCTGCAGAGTGGCGATGAAAAGTTCACGCTCGTTCACGGCGGGACCTCAAGGG
>DASRJB010000842.1:0-4001 GCA_035649715.1 Pirellulaceae bacterium | reverse complement strand
CGAGCTGACCAGCGGCGATTGGGAAGGGATCTACGCCGACAACAGCGGCTACGTTCGCGAGGCGGTCGGCGGCCCGACCGGCGGCCACTGGCACATTCTGGTCGAGGAGGCCGGCGACTACGAATTCACCCTCCGTCGCTGGCCGGAGCAGACCAAAGTCGCGCTTGGGGACAAATACGAGCCGTCAGCCAAATCCCCCGGCGCCAAGGCCAAGGTGCAGACCGTCGGCTTCCCCACCATCGCCCGCGCTCGGCTCGAAATCGCCGGCCACCACGCGGCGGCCGACGCCAAACCCAAGGACACGGGCGCGACCATCCGCGTGGCGAATCTCCCGGCGGGCAAGACCACGCTCAAAGCCTGGTTCAGCGATTCGGGTGGCAAAGACTTGTGCGGCGCGTTCTTCGTGACGGTGGTGCGGAAGAAGTAGCGGCCCAGCGTTGGCGCTTGCAACGGGCGCTGTTAGCCGCTGAAGGCTACTGCGGTAGCCTGGCCACCGAAAAACTGCCGTACAAATGGACGCGGTCGCTCGCGTGCAGCGCTGCCGCTTGCTGGCGATCATACACAAGGAGCGAGCCAAGCGCGGCTTGCCGGCCGTCAATGCGCACGCCAAGCCCGTCCAGGTAATCCACGTGCGCAAGTGCGCTGCGAAAGATGACTGTCGCTCCAGGGTTCGCCTTGGCCACGATCGCCTCCCATTCATCGGCCAGCGGCTGCGGCTCCAGCCAGTCCAGATGATCCAAGAGCGCGAACTTCGAGATCCCGGGCCGCGTTTGCCGCAGGTACTCCGTCACGCTGGCCGTGTCGATCGTGAGCCGCTCGAGCAAGCCGCTTTTCAGCCGCGAAAATCCGTCGGGCGTGAGATATTCGGGGCAGCAATCGGGAGCATAAGCCCCCAGCACGTTGGCCCGCATAAAGTAGTTGGTGGCAAACGGGATGTTGGCCACCAGGTCGTCGAGCAGCGCCTGGCCCCAGCGAAACAGGCCGCCGGGATAGTTCAGGATGAATTGCCGCTGGCGAGCCGGTATTCCCAGCAGGGCGTGGCAGACCGGCCGCGACAGCAGCCAAGAAAACCAGGGGGTCCAGACGCGGCCCCGCAGATGCCGCTCATAGATCTGCCTCTGCTCGTCCAGGCTCCGCGCCTCAAACAAGTCTGCCAGCGGCTGCTCTAGCCCACGAAACGTGCGCCAGTAGCCGCCGATCAGCCGCATCACGCAGCCCCACCCGCCGCGAAAATAGAACGACGACCAGCGGTCGCGCCCGCCGAACCAACTAATCCGTCGATCCCAAAACCGGCGCGCGGCGCTAGAAAGTTGCCAGCGGATCGCATCGCCATACATGGCCCGTGCCTGCCGGCTGCGGCCAGTGCCCAGCAGCTCCCAGAACTCGCGATAATCGAGCGTGCGAATGGCGGCGGCCTTGAATTCCAGTAGCGCGCTTTGGCAGGGGTTCAGATCGACGGCGTTCACCTCCCCCGCGCCGGCCAGCAGATAATCGAGCGCGTTGCAGCCGCCGCTGGTAATCACCAGCACGCGATCGGCCGGCGACAGCCGCAGCGCCCGTCGGTCGACGGCGGGGTCTTCGCAGCAGGCCGTGTAGATCAGCGTGCGCCGGTGAAACTCTCGGAACAATCGATTGCGAACCCACGGCAGCATGACCGAGTTCCGCCGAGACAAATTGACCTGATCTGCGGCAAGATTACACGTCGCTGGTACAGGAAACAAGCGCGCACCGCGGTCGGCCGCCCGAATCGAAACGCACGGTTCTCTGGTGCCGATAGTTGACCGGCAGCGCCGGCAGACATACATTTCCGGTCGCGTGAGCGCCGGATGCCGACGACGTGGTGGTTTTCGGTCATCAATCCCATGGGCGTGCTCCAACATCCTGCTGCCAGGACTCGTGCCGGCGCACCCGCCGCACCTAGTGCGGGCGAGTTTCCCGCGTATCCGCTCTCCTGGTATCTGCTGGGCGCCTCCCGCGAGGTTCGCCGCGACCGGCCTTTGGCTCGCGAGATTGCCGGCCGGCGGCTAGTGGCCTTCCGCACGTCGCGCGGCACGCCCGTGCTGCTGGAGTCCCGCTGCTGCCATCTGGGAGCGGACTTGAGTCTGGGGCGGATCTGCGGCGATGCCATCCAGTGCCCCTTTCATCATTGGGAATTCGGCCCGGACGGCGCTTGCACGAAGATTCCGGTCCGCGACGACATTCCCCGCTGGGCCCAGCAAACCAGCTACCCGGTCGTCGAGCGCCACGGCCTGGTCTTTTTCTTCAATGCCAGTGAAGCGCTGTTTCCGCTGCCGTTCTTTTTCGGCTGCCGGCCCGACGACTTCTCGCGGGCGCGACCTTTTGCCACGACGCTCGATTGTCCCTGGTACCTGGTGGGGGCCAACGCGTTCGATCTACAGCACTTCCGCGCAGCCCACGACCGCCGGCTGGTGGGTCTCCCCGAGGTCGATTGCCCGGCCCCGTTCGCCCGGCGCGCCACCGGTACCTTCGACGTTGCCAGCGATTCCCTGCTCGACCGCCTGACTCGCGCGCTGGCGGGCTCGCAGGTCACGATGTCGATTACCGACTACTGCGGCAATCTGCTTTTCGCCACGGCCCAGTTTCGCCGCACGTGCAGCTACGGCATGGTGTGTACGACGCCGCTGTCCAGCGGACAGACACGAGTAGCGGTCGTCGTGTTCGTGCCGCGGAGCGCGTCGCTGGCCGGCCGCTGCCTGCTGGACCCGCTGCACGCCGAGGTGCGCCGGCTGTTCATCAAGAAATTCTTGAGCGCTGATGCCGCCCGGCTGGCGGGCACGCGGTACAGCCCCAGCGGCCTGATTGCCGAGGACCAGCACCTGGCGGATTACTTCCTGTGGCTGGTGCAATCGTCGCAAGGCAACGCCTGGGCCGGCCAGGCCGCGCCGCCGGCAGTCCAATCTCGTCCGCTCTCCTCCGTCAGCGAGGTATCGCCATGAACGCACGACACGCGCTTGTCCTGGCTCTGGTCACGATCCTGCCTGCGGCCATCGTGCCCCTCCGTGGTGCGTTTGCCCAGGACGAGGCAAAAAAGCCCGACGCAGCGGCCGGGGCAAAGACGGAGACAAAGGCACAAGATACGGCGAAGGAGGAAGTGCCGGCGGAAGACAAGCCCTCGCACGAAGCGCTGATTGCGCTCCGCGATCGGCTACTGAAGGCATACGACGCCAAGGACATCGACGCCGTGCTGGCGGAGCTCGACGAAAACGTAGTCGTGACCTGGCAGGATGCGACGGTCAGCCGCGGGCCGGACGGGGTCCGCGAGTATTACGACAAGAAAGTCGGCGGTCCCGACTCGATCGTGAAAGACATGAAGACGACGTGCACGATCGACCGCTACTCGCAGCTCTACAACGATCGCCGCACGGCCGCGGCCGCCGGAAAGCTCGAGCAGAACTTCACGCTCCGCGACGGCAAGCAGTTTCAACTCACCAGCCCGTGGACGGCCACGCTCGTCAAGGAGGAAGACGAATGGAAAATCGCCGCCTTTCACGTCTCCACGAACATGTTCGATAACGGCGTGCTGCATTTGTACGTCATGCAAAACCGCCTCTGGGCCGGCGGCATTGCCGGCGGGGTCAGCCTGCTGATCGGCCTTTTGCTGGGAATGGCTTTCGCGCGCGGCGGGCGCAAAACGCCGGCCGGTACGGGCTCTTAGTCGCTAGTGGCGCGGCCAAAACGCCGGATGACGTTGCCATGCTCTCCACCATCCCTAGCGACGACGGCCGATTGCTCGCGGCGACGGCCGATTGGCTCGCGGGCGTGGGCGACTTGAACGTCGAGGCGCTGGCACAGCTCGCCGCCGACCAGGGAATCGATTTCGCCACGGCCGCGGCTTATAGCCACGTGTGCGATTCACCCAAGCATGGGGAATTCGTGCGCCGTATCGAGGCCATGGAGGACGGCGAGCCGCTGGCGCTGGGATCGCCGGCGTTTCGCGTGGCCATCGTGCCGGGAGCGTTTTATCGCGAACATCCGCACAC
>DASRJB010000841.1:0-7691 GCA_035649715.1 Pirellulaceae bacterium | reverse complement strand
GCTCAGGCCGAGCTGCTTCAATTCGCTAATGGCGGCCCGGCTCGTTTCGGACACGCTGTCGGCAAGCACAATGCGGCCGAGCGGTTGACCCTCCAGGGAAACTTCGAGCGCGGCTTGACCCGCTTCCAACTCGGCCAATTCGCCCGACCGGCCAACCAGAATCCGGCCCTCGCGGCTCCGCGCGGCAATGCCCAGTCCCGGAATCACCTCGACCTCGCTAGCCTCAATTACTGGGACTTGCTGCTGCTCGGCATGCCGCACAATAGCGTGCGCCAGCGGGTGGCTGCTGTGCCGTTCCGCGGCCGCGGCAATGGCGATGGCGCGCTCGGCCGATTGGCCTAGCGCGGGTTGCACAGCGATGACTTTCGGCTGACCGAGCGTGATCGTGCCGGTCTTGTCGAGAACGACCGTCGTCAGCCGGGCGGCCGTTTCGAGCGACGGCGCGTCTTTGATGAGGATGCCGTTCTCCGCGCCGCGTCCGGAGGCGACGAGCACCGCGGCCGGCGTGGCCAGGCCCAGCGCGCAGGGGCAGGCCACCACGAGCACCGCCACCGCAGCAGAGATGCCCAGTTGCCAATGGGCCGGCGATACGACAATCCAGGCGATCAACGTGATCGCGGCGATTGCCAGCACCGCCGGTACAAACCAAGCGACGACGCTATCCGCCAGCCGCTGCACGTCGGCCTTCGACTCCTGGGCGCGGCGGACCAGCTCCACCGTCTGCGCGAGCCACGTCTCGCCGGACGAACGGCTGACGCGGGCCCGCAGCGAGCCGCTGCCGTTGATCGTGCCGGCATAGATCGTGTCGCCGGCGCGTTTGGTTACCGGCAGCGACTCACCCGTAAGCCAGGCTTCGTCGAGATCGCTCGTCCCGCCGGTTACGACGGCATCGAGCGGCACGCGGTCGCCAGGTCGCACAACGATCGTCTCTCCCGGCTCGACTTTCTCCAGTGGCAGGTCAACCAGCGCCAGGTTTCGCTCGACATGGGCCACCGGCGGCGCGAGCTCAATCAGCTTCAAGATCGCCTGCGACGCGCGGCCCTTCGCGCGGGCCTCCAGATACTTGCCCAGCGTGATGAACGCCAGGATCATCGCGCCGTCCATGAAGTTCATGCCGTGCGCGCCGCGCAGCAGGTCGGCGATTCCCGCGCCATAGGCTGCCGTGGTGCCCAGCGCGATGAGCGAGTCCATGTTGGCCCCGCCGTGGCGCAGCTGCTTGAGTGCGCCGGCCAGATAGGGCCAGCCGACGATCAACTGCATCGCCGTCGCCAGGACGAGCTGCGCCATGCTCGCGGCAAAGTGGTACCGCGCCGCCAGAAAATGAGCCGCAATCAGCGGGACCAAGAGAGCAATCGCCCATACCAGCCGACTTTGCCAGTAGGACACTTCGTTGCGAGTCTGGTCGGCAAGCTGGCTGGTCGTCCCGCTCGCCGCCGTTATCGGCCTGGCCTCGTAACCGGCTGCACCGACCGCCTGGGCCAGCCGCTGCAAGTCGGCCCGCGCCGGATCGTACGTGACTCTCCCCTGCCTGGTCAGCAGATTGACCCGGGCCGACTCCACACCCGGCACCTTCGTGAGCGCACCTTCCACCCGCGCCACGCAACTGGCGCAGTGCATCCCGCCGATCTCCAACACGTCCTCTTTCATCGCGGTGCAGGAATTATAGACTTCGGGGGAAACCGAACGACCAAAGAACCAAAGAACCGAAGAACCAAACAGGCAACCTCCTTGGTTCTTGGCTCTTCGGTACTTGGATTTTTCCCATGCGGGCCGAGATTATCGCCATCGGCGACGAAATGACGACCGGACAGCGGCTGGACACCAACAGCCAGTGGCTGGCCGAACGGCTGCTGGAAATCGGTGTTCCGGTCGCGTTTCATACGACGGTCGGCGATCAGCTCGCCGACAACGTGCTCGTGTTTCGCCAGGCCTGCGAGCGGGCCGACATCGTGGTAGCCAGCGGCGGCCTGGGTCCGACGGCCGACGACCTGACTCGGCAGGCCCTCGCCGACCTGGCCGGCGTGCCGCTGGTACAGGACGACGCGATGCTGGAGCACATTAAGGCCCTCTTCGCCCGCCGCAAACGGGCGATGCCGCCGGCGAACGTCGTCCAAGCGCTCTTTCCGCAAGGCAGCCGGCCGATCCCCAATCCACACGGCTCCGCGCCGGGCATTGACATCGAAATCCCGCGCGCCGGCGGCAAATCGGCTCGCGTCTTTGCCGTGCCGGGCGTGCCAGCCGAGATGAAGGAGATGTGGGCTGCGTCGGTCGGCCCGGCGATTCGCGAGCGCCTGGGCATCCGCAAGGTCATCGCCCATCACCGCCTCAAGTGTTTCGGCGTCGGCGAGAGCGACCTGGAGGCGATGCTGCCCGATTTGATTGCCAGGCAGCGCTATCCGCTCGTCGGCATTACCGTCAGCCAGGCGACCATCACGCTCCGCATCACCGCCGAGGGCGAAACGGCGGAGGCCGCCCGCGCCGCTATGCAGCCGACGATCGAGACGATCGAGCAATGTTTGGGGGATCTGATCTTCGGCGAGGAAGACGAGGAACTGGAGCACGCGGTCATCCGCCGGCTGCTGGACCGCCGCGAGACGCTGGCTGTCGTCGAATGGGGCACGGGCGGGGTGCTGGCGAACTGGCTGAGCGAATGCCCGGGCTCCAGCGGTGTGTTTGAAGGCGGCCTGGTCGTGCGCAATCACGTGGCGCTGGAAAGTATGCTGCCGGTCCGCCCCGAAGCTTGGCGCAACGAGGGGTTTCGCAGCGCCAGCTTCACCGGCGAGCTGGCCCGCGCCGCCCTCGAGCGGTTTGGCACCGACTGGGTGCTGGTCGTCGGGCCGTTTCCCGAGGACGAGCGAGACATTGCGGTATTTCTCGGCATGGCGACCAAAGACGGCGTCATTACGAAGCCGATCACCTTCGCCGGGCATCCATCGATCCTGAAAGACCGCACCGCCAAGCAGGCCCTGGACTGGCTGCGCAAACGCGCGACGCCGCCAACCTGATTCGTTGTGGCGTTACGCGGCTGCTGCACTACAATGCGGGCCAGCCCCGGGTTTACTGCCTCAGGAAGCCGCTCATGGACATCGTCTGGATCGCCGGGATCATCGTCACCGCCGTCACCTCCGTTCCGGTGTTGTGGCAGCTCAACCGCCACCCCAAGGGCCTGTTCATCCTGTTCTTCGCCGAAATGTGGGAGCGCTTCTCCTACTACGGCATGCGCGGCCTGTTGATCTTCTTCATGACCCAGCACTTCCTGCGGGACGACACCTTTTCGCAGGGGCAGTACGGCGCGTACACGTCGCTCGTCTATCTGATGCCGCTGATCGGCGGCTTCTTGGCCGATAAGTTTCTAGGCACGCGCAAGGCCATCGCCTTCGGCGCGATCCTGCTCGTCGCTGGGCATTTCCTGATGGGCTTCGAAGGGCCGCCCGCTCGGCAAATCCTCAAATACCAGGGGCGGGAGTATGCCTTCCAGGTAACCGGCCGCATGGAAGCCCGCGAGGTCAAGCTGATCGTCGATGACAAACCTTACGACTTTGGCTCCAATATCTTCGGCGAGTTTGTAATCAAAGAACTGCCCGAGGGCGCGTCGCTGCCGCCGACTTTGAAGAAGGGGGCCTACGAGCTGTTGATCGCCGGCCGCGAGCCGCTTTACACCAACATCTTCTACCTGGCCCTGTCGCTCATCATTTTGGGCGTCGGCTATCTCAAGCCCAATATCTCGACGATCGTCGGCCAGCTTTACGAGCAGAACGATCCGCGCCGCGACCCGGGCTTCACGCTCTATTACTACGGCATCAACCTCGGCGCGTTCTGGGCGGCAATCGCCTGCGGCTGGCTGGGAACGAACGTCGGTTGGTGGGCCGGCTTCGGCGCTGCCGGCGTCGGAATGGCCCTCGGCTTCATCGTCTTCGTGCTGGGCAAGTCCTGGCTGGAAGGCAAGGGCGAGCCGCCCAATCTGGATTTGCTCCAGCGGCCGCTCGCCGGGCCGCTGAATCTGGAATGGCTCATCTACATCGTCAGCATACTCTGCGTCGGCCTGATCTGGCTGGTTGTGCAGCGGCACGCCGTCGTCGGCTACCTGCTCGGCGCGGGCTCGGCCATTGTCCTCGGCTACTTGCTGTTCTTCATGGTGACCAAGGCCAGCTGGATCGAGTCGCAGCGGATGATCCTGGCCTTGGTGCTGATTGGCGCGTCGGTCGTTTTCTGGACGCTGTTCGAGCAGGCCGGCTCGTCGCTCAACCAGTTCGCCGAGCGGAACACGGTCTTGGAGGTGGGCAGCAGGAAAATCTCCGCCGCCCAGACGCAATCGTTCAACGCCGGCTTCATCTTGCTCTTGGCGCCGGTCTTCTCGGCGATTTGGGCCTATCTCGGCAAGTTCAACATGGACCCCAATCCGGCGCTTAAGTTCGGGCTGGCGCTGGTGCAGGTCGGCGCGGGCTTCTTCATTCTCGTGTGGGGCGCAAACTTTGCCGACCAGAGCTATCGGGTGCCGCTGAGCTTCCTGGTATTCGCCTACCTGCTGCACACCACCGGTGAATTGTGCCTCTCGCCAGTCGGCTTGTCGCAGATGACCAAGCTCTCGCCCGCGGCAGTCGTATCGACCATCATGGCCACCTGGTTCGTGGCATCTTCCTGGGCCCAGTACGTCGGCGGGATGGTTGCCAAGCTTACCGCCGCCGAAACCGTCGCCGGCCAGGTGCTGGACCCTGCCAAGGCCCTGCAGACCTACGTCGGCGTGTTCAAGATGATCGGCATCTGGGGCCTGGCGATCGGTGCAGGACTCATCATCCTCTCGCCCGTCCTGCGCTACCTCGCCCACGATGCGCCGGCAGACGCCGCGCCGCCCGACAAAGCCGCCACATGAGCCAGATCACTCGCCTGGGCGTATCCCGCCGCTGGTCGGACGTCGTTATTCATAACGGCGTCGCTTACTGGGTCGAGGTTGCTTCCGACACAAGCCAGGATGCCGCCGGACAGGTTGCCCAAGTGCTGAAACAGATCGACGGGACCCTCGCGGAAATTGGCAGCAGCCGCCTGGATCTGCTGGAGGTTCTCATCTACCTCGCCGACCTGGACGACGCCGCGGCGTTAAATGAGCATTGGGACGTTTGGATTCCCGCCGGCCATGCCCCGGTCCGCGCCTGCGTGGGCGCCACCCTGTCGCCCGGCTGCCTGGTGGAGATGGTGATTACCGCCGCGGCCACGAATGAGACTTAGGCGTAGGCGATGCCGCGGCATTAGCGGTTCTCCTACGCTGGCCGCCGCTTGTCGATGGCGGCGCGGATGCGGCCAAAGACTTCGTCGGGAGTGCCGAGGGCGTCGATCGAGACGAGCTTGCCCTGGCCGCGGTAGTAGTCCAGCAGCGGCGCAGTCTGTTTCCGGTAGACCTCCATCCGCTGCTTGATCGTCTCGGGCGTGTCGTCGGTCCGCTTCTCGATCGCGGCCCGCTTGAGGATCCGTGCGGTCAATTCCTCCTCGTCGGCCTTCAGCTCCACGGCCATCGCCAACGGCGTCCCCCGCTCGCGGAGCGACACGTCGAGCGTTTTGGCCTGGTAAATCGTTCGCGGAAAGCCGTCGAACAGGCCGCCCTTGTCGAACTGCGGCTCCTGAAGCTTCTCGGCGACCATCGCCAGGACCAGGTCGTCTGGGACCAACCGCCCTTCGTCCATGAACTTCGCGGCTTGGCGGCCGAGCTCAGTGCCGCTCTGCTTCGCGGCCCGCAGCAAGTCCCCCGTGGAGATGTGCGGCACGCCCAGGTGGGCCAGCAGCCGCCTGGCCTGCGTGCCTTTGCCCGACCCCGGAGGACCGATGATTACGATCAGCATGGTCAAAGCCACTGACTACTGACCACTGACGACTGACAAAAGCCTACGGCTCAAGCAGGCCGCGGTAATCGCGCATCACCAGGTGGCTGTCGATTTTCTGGATCAGGTCGAAGGCCACGCTCACCGCGATGAGCAGACCGGTTCCGCCGTAGAAACTCGCAATGTTCTGGTCCACCTTGAGCCAGCCGGAGACGATGGTCGGAACGATCGCCACCAGGGCCAGAAACGCCGCGCCGACATAGGTGATGCGGATCATCACCTTCTCCAGGTACTCGGCGGTCCGCCGCCCCGGGCGATAGCCGGGAATGAACGTGCCCATGTCCTTCAGGTTCTCGGCGATTTCCTTCGGATTGAAGGTGATCGCCATCCAGAAGTAGCTGAAGAAATAGATCATCGCGATGTACGAGACGTTGTAGACGAACGACGTGCCGCGGCCGAACATGCTGCCGATGGTCGAGAACAGGTTGTAGAAGAAATAGGTCGCGGTGCCCGGCTCGCCGCCCGTCAGCGGCGAGGCCAGGGCGTTGAACAGGATCGAGGGGAGCATCAGCAGGCTACTGGCGAAGATGATCGGCATCACGCCCGACTGGTTCAGCCGCAGCGGCAGGAACTGGCGGTTGCCGCCGTAAACCCGCCGGCCGCGGACGTGCTTGGCGCTTTGGGTCGGAATCTGCCGCTGGCCGAGCTGCATGAAGACCACGCCGGCCACGACGACAACGAACAGCACCGACAGGATCACCAGGTGTTCGACGCCGATCTCGTTCATGCCGCCCAGCCGCCAGCCGTTCTTGCTGACCTGCGTGAGCAGGTCGATCAGGGCGTTGGGCATCTGGGCCAGGATGCCAGCCATGATCAGGAGGCTGATGCCGTTGCCGATGCCGAACTCGTCGATTTGCTCGCCGAGCCACATCACAAACATCGTGCCGCAGGTCATGACGCAGATCATGGTCATGTACCAGAGCGGATGCAGGCCGCCGCTGGCCGTCTGGAACTCGCGGGCGATGTTCGAGGTCTGGTGCGTGCCGAGGGACGAATAGAGGTAGACGGCCCCCTGAATGAAGCACATCAGCACGGTCAGGTAGCGCGTGTATTCGTTGATTTTCTTGCGGCCGGTCTCGCCTTCCTTGCGGAGGTCTTCCAGCGGCTTATAGACGCTGCCCAGAAGCTGCAGGATGATCGACGCCGAGATGTAGGGCATGATGCCCAGGCCGAAGATCGTGATCCGCCGCAGGTCGGCGGCGCTGTAGATCGACACGCCCTGCATGAACTTGAACCATTCCGTGCCTTCGCTGCGCTTCATGTTGCTGGCCAGCGCGGTTTGATCGATGACCGGCAGCGGAATCTGATAGCCCACGCGGAACACCGCCAGCAGGATCAGCGTGAAGAGGATCTTCTGCCGGAGTTCGGGAATGGTGAAGATCGCGCGGAATTTTTCCCACATGGCCTGGGTGCCTTACGAAATCGTTCCCGCCAACGCAGCGCGGAGGCGACTGCGGGCGCTATAGTCTGCCACGACTGGCTAAATTACCAAACTCGCCCCGGCGGGACCATGCGGGTTTTGGGGCCCTTAATTTGGGCCGCTTAGGGCTACTTCGCGGCTGCCGCCTGCTTCTTGGCCAGTTTCTTGGCCTTCTTCTTTTCCTCGGCAGGCGTACGGCCGGGCAGAATCGTGACCGTGCCGCCGGCCTTTTCAATCTTCTCCTTGGCCGAAGCGCTGAAGCGGTGAGCCGAGACGGAGAGCTTCTTCGTGAGTTCGCCGTCGCCGAGCACCTTGAGCACGTCGAACCGCCGCTTGACGATGCCGGCCGCCTGGAGCACGTCTGGAGTCACCTGGCTGCCATTGTCGAACAGCTCTTCCAG
>DASRJB010000840.1:0-7879 GCA_035649715.1 Pirellulaceae bacterium | reverse complement strand
TTCTGGGGAAACGTCTTGAGCAGCGACAGATCGACCTGGGCCTCGGACAGGTCGATGAACTCGATGCCGACTTCCTCTCCGACGGCTTTCAGGGCCTGCTCTTCAGAAACGAACCCCAGTTGGATCGCCGACTCGATTAGCCGCGTGCCGTCGCCGTGCCCATTCGCCATGCTGCGAGTCTGCTCGAGCTGGCTCCTGTTCATCAGGCCGCGTCGGATGAGAATTTCGCCGGCTTCCATTCGGGTGGGTTCAGGCAGGAGGGGGAGCGCAGGAGGGAAGTTCAAGTTACTGGACGTATCGCCCGGACACTACCCCAAGTCGCGATGAGGGGTTTCCGATCCCGCTGCAAATCCAACCCGCTTCAGCGGTTGCGTTCAGCCGTGCTGCATGAGGGGCGGCACCAAGTCAGCTACTCGCTCGCCAGCCGCTCCCCCGAACCTCGCGCAATCGCCCAACGGCCAGACTTGCTGCTGAGACAATTGAACCGCTTGAGCGGCCAAAAGTTCCGGTTGGCTAGATGAGAATCAAGGACCGCCCGATTATTAGCGCAAGTCCTTTGGGAGCAAAGAGTAATGCCGCTGGTTGCTTGCGGCGCCCGCTGCTGGGCGTCCCAGCACTAGAAGGGTTTCGTCGCGGAGGAACAGTTGGGCTTCCGCCAGGACTTGTATTCCGGGCGGCAGCTGCGGGGCAAGTTCGGGCAAGCGGCTGCGGGTGGTAATGACGAATGCTTCATCGCGACTTAGAAACTCCGCAACTTGTTGCGGCGGGGCACTTTGCAGTTTTTGCGGCAGCTCCGAGACGGGCCTGCCGCCATAGAAGACCCAGGTTGGCTCAAGGATTTTGTAAGAGGCAACCGTCGGCCGCGCTGCATGGCCGTCAATCGTCCGCAGGAGCACATGGTTTTGCTGATGGCGGTCGATCCGCTGAGCACCCACGGCGAAGACGAGGCAAACAAATGTCACGGCGCTGGCTGCGAAGATTCCAGCTGCCGCGCGGTAGTTGCGGGCGACCGCAAGGCCCAGGCAGGCCGCTCCGCCAGCCAGCGGCGTGAGGCCGATCAGGCCCAGCCATTCTTCACCGGGCAGGTATCGCTTGGCAGCCAGTGGAACGGCGATCGCGATGCCGACTCCCGCCAGCGCGAGGCAGCCGAAAGCCGCAGGCAGCCAGCCGCCGGCGACGGCTGCGGCCTGGCGGCTCCAGCGATCGACGTAGTCGCCGACGAGCAGCGCGAGCGCGGGATAGCAGGGTGTGACATAGCTGGGCAGCTTGGTGCGGGCGAGCGAGAAGAGCACGACGAACACACCTACCCAGCAAACGGCGAGCAAGTAACCGTGATGCAAGCGGTCGCGCCTGCGGAGCTGCAGCACCGTGTCGATCAATAGCGGTAATGCAAACACCGACCAGGGAAAGAAGCCGACCAGCATGACCGCGGGATAGTAGAGCAGCGAGCCGCTGTGCCCTTCCATCACGCCGGTCGCCCGCTCCAGGTTGTGCCTGATGAAGAAGCCATCGAGGAACGCGCCATCCGTGGCCAGACCCACGGCCCAGTACCACGGCAGGGCCACGGCCGCGGCCGCGAAGATTGCCGTCAGCGGACGCATGCACCAGCAAGTCCGCAGGAAGTGCAGCGGCTGAAAGGGCGCGGCGATGCGGCCGAGGTAGTCCATGAAGTGGGTGGCTCGCGGCTCGTGCGAGCGCCCCGGCAGCCGGGCGAGGAGCAGGAACATGCCGATCACGGCTGTCGGCAGAACCAGCCCCACAGGTCCCTTCGCCAGCACGCCCAGGCCCATCGCGGCATACATCGCCAGCACGGTCGGCCAGTGCTGCGGGAAGAACTCGCCCGCTTGAACCAGGTGCGGCTCGGCATCGTCGGGCGTCGTTTCAAAGCGCGGCCGGAACGTGCCACACACGAAAACCGTCATCGCCAGGCAGGTGCACAATACCAGCAGCGAATCGGGCGTCGCTGCGCGCCCGGCCAGCACGAACGACAGGCTCGTGGCCAGCGCGATCCCCGCCCAGACGCCGGCCCGCGGACCAAATAGCCGCCGACCCATGATATACACGCACAGCGCCGAGCCGATCGCCGCCAGAGCGCTGGGCAGCCGGGCTGCAAATTCGTTCACGCCGAATGCGAGGTAAGAAGCCATGATGCCCCAGTAGAGGAGCACCGGCTTGTCCACCCGCAGCTTGGCGTTGAACGTGGGCACGACCCAGTCCCGCCGCAGGAGCATCTCTCGCGCGCAGCCGGCATTCCGCGGCTCATCGCGGTCCCACAATCGCGGGCCGCCCAGATTCGTGAGCATCACGAATGCCGCCACCGCGACTACGATTCCCGCCTGTTTCAAACGCGCAGCAAGCACGGCGATCCTCCTTGATCCTTAGGGCGCCGCCACGCTAGCAGACGCGTGGGTTCGTAGGGCGATTCTGGCGAATTTGGCTGCCCAAGCCCATAGCAATCGCCCGGCTAATCCCGCTCCAGTGGCATCGTCAGGCAGTGCGGGCCGCCGTTGGCGCGGACGAGTTCGTGCGAGGGGAACGTCGTCACCTTCAGGCCAGCCTGCTCCAGGGCGGCCAGCGTGAAGGTATTGCCTTCGTACGACAGCAGCTCGCCCGGCCGCACGGCGAGCACGTTCACGCTCATGAAGCGGCAGCCGCGAATCACCCGCTCGACGACGTGCTGGAGGTCGTTTTCGTCCGGCCGCCGCTCGCCGCCGGCATAGATCACCTTGAAGCCGGCCTCCTTGAGGTAATCGACGACCTTGGTTTCGCCCAGCGACTTGTCGAGCTCGCCCGAGCCGGCCTGATAGCGGCGAATCCAGCCGATGTTGCGAACCTCGTCGAGCAGGGCCAGCCGCTGCTCGGCGGGCAGGCTGCTCAGCCGGGCAAAGCCGTACAACACGTCGAGGATCGGGTTCTGCCGGGCATGGGCCTTTTCCAGCAGGTAGGGCACCGCCAGCGCCGTGCGGAGATCGACCAGGTTCACCAGGCAGTCGAGGTGATAGAAGATCAGCTGGAGCCCTTCCCACTCGCCCGGCTGCCACGCCTTGGACGGCATCTGCACGGCGACCACGTCCAGAGAGAGCTTCTGGGCCAGTCGCTGGGCCGCCTTTTCGTCCGTGGCGTTGCCCACACCGACAAGCAGCGTGCGATCGTCGAGCACGAGCACGTCGCCGCCTTGCAGCAGAACGTTCTCGGCGGCCGCGTCGAACGCCACCTGGTATTTGGCCAGCTGCGGCGCGTTCTGGAAGATAAACCGCGTGAGGGCCGCCTCGAACGAACGCACTTCTCCCTCGAACTTGCCCAGCACCAGGCCCCGCGGCGTCATCACGGCCAGGTCGCGCGTGAAGAACAACACCGTGGCCGGACTGACCGCCGGCTGCATCGCCCCAGTGGCGTCGCGGCGATAGATGAAGCGGTCGTCGCGCCCCAGCAGCGTATCGACCATCAGCTTCGCTTCGTGCTCGACGAGCGCCGGGGCATGTGCGGCGAGCCACGTGCCCAATCGCTTCGACCGGCGGGCTTCCGTCAGCGCCTCTTCGAGCAGCTTCTCGAAGTCGAGTACTTCGACGCCGGCCTCCTTCATCTTGCCGACGAACGCCTGATGCTGTTTCGCCGCGTCATTCCGCAGCAACTCCCAGGTGAGCATCGAGTGATTGCCAAGGAACAGCGGAAATGCCTTGGTCACTTCCGCGCCCGGCTCGTGCACGATCACGCGCTTGAGCCGGCCGACTTCCGAGGTGACGTAGCCCGCCCTGGCCGGCTGCTGTGCCGCGATCGCCGCGCCGCCGCCAACGCCCGCGGCCAGCGAAGCTTGCAGGAACGCGCGGCGATGCAGGCCGTTTCTAGTATTGTTCATAGCCTCGTCCCCCAGCCAGGAACTTACCACTTGCAGCCCGATTCACGTATGGCGGCGCGGGGATTGCCGCCGCACTACCAGACTTTCAGCGACGCGCGGAACAGTTCTGTCAGTTCTGCCTCGCCTGCGGGGACCGGCGAGAGCTTGGTCACGCGGTGCTGCGGCAAAGTGCCGCGGACGAGCGCTGGAATATCGCTGGCCTCGTAACCGATCGCGGCCAGGCCATTTGGCATCTTTAGCAGCCGCATGAAATGGATGACCCGCTGGGCCAGGACTTCGCCTGCGTCGGCCGGCGCTGTGCCGCGCGTGTCGGCCCCGAGGGCGGTGGCGGCCCGCAAGTGGCGCTCGGGGCAGGCCGGGGCCGTGAATCGCACGACGGCGGGCGTGTGCAGAATGACCGACATGCCGTGCGGCACGAGCGGGTGGTCCACCGCATAGCCGCTCGGGCGGAAGCGCTTCACCATTCCCGCCACGGGATACGACATGCCGTGCGGCAGGTGGACGCCAGCGTTGCCGAAGCCGATGCCAGCCATCGAAGCTGCCAGGCACATCTGGCTGCGGGCCTCGTCGTCGCTGGTATCGCTGACCGCTCGGGGCAGAAACTCGGCGACGATCTCCAAGGCGCGGATCGCCCACAGATCGCTGATCGGATTGGTGCCTTGATAGGCCGGCCGCAAGAGCGGCCGCTCGGGCCGCGGGCGGCGGTCGTACGGAATGGCCGTGTAGGACTCCAGCGCGTGGCTCAGCACGTCGAGCCCCGCCGACGCGGCCACCGCCGCCGGCTGCGTGCGCGTGTTTTCGGGATCGACGATGCCCAGCAGGGGCCGCAAGTAGCGGTGGGCGATGCCCGTTTTGGCATGCTGCTCGACCAGGTCGAAGATCGCCACGCCGGTCGTCTCGCTGCCGGTGCCGGCAGTCGTCGGCACCGCGATCAGGGGCTTCAGGGGTCCAGGGATCGGTTTGCCGCGGCCGATCGGCGCGTTGACGTAGTCGAGGAACTCGGCCGGATACGTCGAGTAAAGGTTCGCCGCCTTGGCCGTGTCGATCGTGCTGCCGCCGCCGACGGCAACGAACGAATCGAAATGGCCCGCCGTCGCGACTTCAATCGCCCGCCGAAAGCTGGCGTCGGTCGGCTCGACATCGACCTGGTCGAAGACGTCGAACGCCACGCGGCTGGCCCGCAGCGCCGAGAGCACCGCGTCGCCCGCCGGCAGGCTGCGCAAACCCGGATCGATCACCAGCAGCGTCCGCCGGACGCCCAAGTCCTCCAGGTCCATGCCGATCTCCCGCGTTGCCCCCGCGCCGAAGCGCAGGTTCGACATGGAGACCTGGAAGGCGGTATCAAATTCGGGCATGCCGGTATTCCCGTGCTGCGGCAGTTGGTAGCCGCCGCGGCGCTATGAGACCTCCCGAAGGAGCGTCACTCGCCCCGTTGGTACGCAGCAGGTGTACGATTCAATCGATGAGAGGGAGGTCGAGATCCTTCTTGCCGCCCGAGGGGACCTCGATCGCGAGCGGAGTCGACGCAACCTCGGCATATTTCGCGGGCAACACGCGCTTCGACTGCCCCTCGGCGGCATTTCCCTTCGCGGCCTCTTCCATGCTGGGAGAACCTGCGGCTCCGTATTCCACCTTATCGACGGTGACTTTGTATTTTCCAGGCATCGCGCCCGGGGCGTCGACCGTCGTCAGGCTAAACACACCGCCCGCTCCCGTCGTCGCAGTTGCGGTGCGACCTTTGCCTTCTGGAACGAAGGTGACGATCGCGCCTTCGACGGGCGCCCCCTTGTAGGTCACTTTGCCGCTAACTGGAACCGTTCCAGAAACGCTCGCGGAATTGCACCCCACCAGCAAAGCAAGGCCAAGGAGTCCAAGCAGGGAGCGGCGACGCATAATCTGTTCCAAGGAAAAAGGGGAAAACAGTGGGCGACCCGCGGTCGTCCAGGCGATTCTCGCGGATAGCGAATGAGAGTGCGTAGCACAACTCACATTAACCCGAAGCGTCAGCGAGGGACTTTGTGAAATCGCGTTGACTCATGAAGTCCCTGGCTGACGCTTCGGGTTATTGTTAGGCGCTATTAGAAGTTGTCCGATAGGGCTTCACCACCCGCGATCGTGCCGAGCGCACCCCACACCCCGTAGTTGCGATTGGGAGCGACGCCGTAATTGCCGCAGTCGATCGACTGCCGGATGAAGCGCAAGCTTCCGTCTGCCATCGCGATCATGACGCCGCCTGGGTGGTGACTGCTGACCGAGAAGACGCCCACCGAATTGCTCGGATTGTTACCGTTGCGTTCGTAGCAAGAAGGGCTGTTCGGGGGCAAGATCGTGGAGAAACCGGCCCAATTGGGGTGACCGAAGGCCCAAATGCCGCCCATATGCCAATCGGACAGGTTCCGGCCCGCGTTGTAAACGCCGTTGGTCGCGGTGGCCAGACACTGAGCGGCATTCGTATCCAGACCCGTCATCGGAAACGTCGCCATGCCGAGAACCGAACGAGAACCTCGGGTTCCTGTGACTTTTTCGGACAACGCGACCGTATTGCTCGTGCCATCGGTAATCGAAGACATCTTCCTTACCTGTGCGGGTGCGTCGCAATTGGGGATCACGGCGCCCGGTTTTTCATAGCCGAAGAGTCCGTCCACGAGACCGAAATAGTTGTTGTCGGTGATGGTCGCGCTAAATCCTGCGACAGAGGGGTTGGTTCCGACGGTCGTGCCCATGGACAAGTGGTAGCTGCGCTGCGGTTGATTCGAGTTCACCGGATTGTTCTGTCCGAGAGGGGACGAGGGACAAAGCAGGACCGTCATTTTTCCCATATATGGAGCATAGGCGTTGTCCCAAGAAACCACGGCAGGCCCGTTCGCGATCTGGTCGGATCGTGGCCCTTGCTCGACGTAGGGCAGCGCGAACACGAGGCCGAACATATCGCCGCAGCGATTGGAGCCGTCGTTGCGACCTCCTCGCAGCGGAGGAAACTTCCCAAGGGAATCGTGGAAGTTATGCAGCGCGAGAACGAGCTGTTTCTGATGGTTTGAGCACTGCGTTCTCCGCGCGGCTTCGCGGGCGGATTGCACTGCCGGCAGCAGCAAAGCGACCAGGACTCCGATGATGGCAATGACCACCAGCAACTCGACGAGCGTGAAGCCTCGATGGTTGCGACTGACTTGGACTGACGTCATTGGAAACTCCTTCAAAAGTGAAAATGGAGAGAATTGAAGAAGCAATTCCGTCATCTTCACTAATCGGCAGTTTATATCTGGCGGCGACATTGCCGCAACTTTTGGGAGTGTCAATCTCCAACTGCGACACCGCGGCGGGCAGCGTTTTGGGTGAGGACTTCGCGGGGGGTCGAAGCGATGTACGGGACTGGCGAGGAAATCGCTACGAAACCTTGCGTAGCAACGAGACCCGCCCCGTGGGCACCCACTCGACGACGAAGATGTTGCCGTCGGCGTCGTAGCAGGCGTCGTGGGGGTGGATGAAGCGGCCGGGCTGCCAGCGGGCGGGCTCGCGGCGCATCTTCATGTTCTCGGCGAGGACTTCCTTGGTCCAGGCTTCGTCGTAGCCCAGGTGGGCAATCACCTTGTTGTCTTTGCCGAACAGCGACACGCGAGCGTGCAGGTCGGGCACGAGCAGCACGTCGCCGCGGATGTCGAAGTGAGCGGGGAAGCTCACCTCATTCACGAAGCTCAGGTGCTGGCCGCCCAACGTGAAGTATTGCAGCCGGGCGTTCGCGCGGTCGGCCACGACCAGCGTGGGCTCGCGGCCGGGGCGGTTGTCGAGCCACAGGCCGTGCGGCGTCCGCATCTTGCCGGGCTCGGTGCCCACGCCGCCCCAGGTGCGGACCCAGTTGGCGTCCTTGTCGTATTGATGGATGTAGTGCGACCCGTAGCCGTCGCCGATGTAGAACCCGCCGTCCGGTCCGAAGGCCACGTTGGTCGGGCTGTACTTAACGGCTGGGTCTTTATAGACGCCCGGCTCCTGCGGCCGGCCCTTGGTCCAAACGAATTCGCCTTTGAG
>DASRJB010000839.1:0-2886 GCA_035649715.1 Pirellulaceae bacterium | reverse complement strand
CCTCCAGGTGGTCGCCGAAAGACATCGTGCTCTTTTCAAACAGGTCGTCGTGGGGTTGCTTGGCCATGAGAGGGGCGTTCTCTTCGCGGCTGCCGAGAATTGCAATCGTGGGCGGCCTGCGGACTGCGCCGGTCAACGCTGCCGTCCGGCCGAAACAATGGGGCCGGCACACTCCAGCGGACCTGAGGCGGCTCGGACCAGAGCCGAGCGGGACATACGGGAGGAAGCTGCCGTATCAGCGCGGTGGGCGTACGGGAGGAAACTGCCGTACCAGTCGATTCATCTTACTTTGCGAGGCGCGGCCTCACAACGGCATAGTCGTCCTTACGCTCCGCGTGAGTCCGACCCTGGCGGAGCGAGTGGCCTGCTTTTGGGCCGCGACGTATGCTTGCGGGCCGCCTTTGACAGGCGCGGCGCACCGCCCGATACTCAGAACTTCCGCGCCGAATTGCGGGCTAGCTGGCCGCGACTATCCGCCATGGTCAACACGCTGTTCCTGCCCGAACTGCGCGAGATGCTGGCGGAGAACAACGCCTTCGAGCTGAAGGAATTCTGCACCGCGCTGCACCCGGCCCGCACCGCCGAGTTCATGGAGGGGCTCGACCCGCCCGAATCCTGGAAGGTCCTGCGGCACGCCGAGCTCAAGCTCCGCGAAGACATCTTCGGCTATTTCCCGAAGGACAAGCAGCTGGCGATCATCCAGGCCGAGGACCGGGCCGAGGTCGCCGAGCTCCTGGCCGATCTGCCGGCCGACGACCGCGTGGACTTGCTCCGCGCCGTGCGCCCGGAGGTCGTCGAGGAGATCCTGCCGCTCTTGCCCGCCCACGAGCGGCGGGAAATCCTCCGGCTCCGCGATTACCCCGAGAATTCGGCCGGCGCGATGATGACCACCGAAGTGGCCATGATCGACGAGGACCTGACCGTCCGCCAGGCCATCGACGAGCTCAGCCGCGAGGCCGAGCGGCTGGAGACGATCTACTACATCTACGCCGTCGATAAGGACCAGCACCTGGACGGCGTGGTGACGGCCCGCAAGCTGCTGACGGCGCTGAAGAAGCCGGACACCAAGGTCTCGGACCTGATGGAGTGCGACCTGATCTTCGTCAACGCCGACGAGAACCGCGACGTGGTGACTCGCCGCGTGGCGAAGTACGACCTGCACGCGATTCCCGTCGTCGATGACCGCCGCCGCCTGGTGGGCATCATCACGCACGACGACGTGATCGACGCCTTCCGCGAGGAGGCCACCGAAGACGCGCAGCTCGCCGCGGCCGTCGCCCCGCTGGAAGAAGGCTACATGCAGACCAGCGTGGTCACGCTGTGGTGGAAGCGGGGCGTGTGGCTGACCGTGCTGTTCGTGACCGCGATGTTCACCGCCACGGCCCTGCACTTCTATGAAGGCAAGCTCAAGGAGTATGCCTGGCTGGTGATCTTCATCCCGCTGATCATGGGGAGCGGCGGCAACACGGGCAACCAGTCTGCGACGCTGATCATCACGGCCCTCACGACGGGCAACGTCCTGTTGCGCGACTGGCGAAGGATCCTGTGGCGGGAGTTCCGCGTTGGCGTGATGCTGGGCCTCCTGCTGGCGCTGCTGGGCGTGATCCTGTCGTGGATTCAGACGCGCAACGATCCGGACGCCAAGGATCACCGCTACTGGCCGCTGGTCGTGCCGCTGACGCTGGTCCTGGTCGTCACTTGCGGCGCGGTCTCCGGATCGCTGTTGCCCCTGATCTTCCGGCGGATGGGCCTGGACCCCGCACTGATGAGCAACCCGTTCGTCGCCGCCCTCAGCGACATCCTGGCGATCGTCATCTATATGACCGTCGCCCTCACGCTGCTTTCGCTGGGGTGAACTCCGTCGCCTGGGAATGAACAAGCGAGGACGCTTGTTCTACGGGCAGCGGCACGACGATCAGCTTGAGGCCGAATAGCCGCAGCAGGGTCAGCGTCGTGGCGACGAGCAGGGCCACGCCGCCGTAAAAGCTGACCATGTGCAGCCGCACGCCGAGGACCGCCGGGTTGGCGCTGCCGCCGAAGACGTCGAGATCCTCGATATATTCCGCCAGCAGCGAGTTGCCGCCGGCGATGACCAGCGGCCAAACGACGCTGGCCGCCAGCGCCAGCCCGAGCCGGCGCCAGGTGAGCAAGGCATAGGCGACCCCCGAGCCGGTCAGCAGGACCAGGCTGAGCCACGTGCAGAGAATCAGCAAGCCTTCGGTGTCGATGATTTCGGCCTGCACCGTCAGGCGGGCGGCGGCCAGCGCGGCTCCAACGCCGAGGCTGTAGCCGGCCAGGTCCATGAAGCTCACCTGCCCGCGGCGGCCGCGGACATCGCGATAGACGGCCGCGTCGAAATCGACCCGCCAGCCGGCGAGTCCCCGCAGCGGCAACAGGCAGGCGGCGAAGCCCAGCACGAGCATGGCCCCGATCAATCCGATCTGCAGAGCTTCCGCCCACCACAGCGAGGCGCCAAAGATGCGCATCCCGAGCGACATCGACACCACGCCCGCGAGATGGATCGTGCCGATGATTCCCCAGCGGGGCAGCGTCCCCAGCCCGCCGAGCGCAGCCCACAGGCCCAGCAGAAAGCTCTGCGCCAGGAGCACGCCGACGATTATCTCGCCGGCCCACGTCGATCCATCGATGAGCAGCACCGACCAGCGGCAGCCGACGACTTGCACCGCGGCCATCGCCGCCAGCACGTACGTGTGCCGCTGCCGCCACCAGACAGGCAGCGCCGCGGCGGGCTGGGTTTCCAGCGGTCGATTGAGTTCGAGCGTCGCCGTTGCCATGGTGCAGCCTCCCTGCCACGCGTTTTGAACCGCGGGCAGTTTAGCCGATAGGCCCGCGCGGCACTACGCGAATCGCCGCGTCAACTCTCCA
>DASRJB010000838.1:0-5334 GCA_035649715.1 Pirellulaceae bacterium | reverse complement strand
GGCGGGCTGAGGGCGGCGTTGCCGCGGAGGGCCGATCGCTCCAAGGCTGCTCGGCGGGCACCAGCGCCCGGAAATGATCCAGCTCGCCATCGCGATCGAGCACTTTCAAATACGCGGCGAGCGCATCGCGGCGCTCCCGCTCGGGCAGCGGTCGGAGTTTCGGCGGACGTGACATGAGGGCCTCCGGGAACAGGTAGAGTGGGCTGTGCCCACCGCGGTCGGTTGACGGTGGGCACAGCCCACCCTACAAACTATCCACACGATCACACATGGCCACATTGTGCCCACAGAACCCAGGTCGGCAAGCAACTTGTGCGCATTTTGTTCACTGTGGGCTGACTTACGTGAACATGCGTTGCCACAAGCCCGTGGCCCGCCTCGACTTCCGCCGCCGCCTCGCGACGTAAGTTTTTTTCGCGGCCGCTAGCGGAATGGACTAGTGTGGTCCATTCTGGAAGCCGTTTTCGACGTCGAAAAATCGATTTCGCCCGCTTGGGTTGCCGCGGGAAGCGCGTACATCCCCGACCAGGCTGTGGCCGGCTGCACCGACCACAGCCACCCTGGCTCACTTCACCTCGAGCAGCTCTACCTCGAACACCAGCACCGAGAACGGCGGAATCTTGCTGTCAGGGCTGCCTTGTGGGCCGTAGGCGAGGCGGGCGGGGAGAAAGAGCCGCCATTTGTCGCCGACTTTCATCTTGAGAAGCGCTTCGGCCCAGCCGGGGATGATCCGATTGACGGGAAACTCCGCGGGCTTCTTGCGCTCGATGCTGCTGTCGAAGACTTTGCCGTCGATGAGCGTGCCCTGATAGTGGACGGAGACGATGTCGGCGGGCTGCGGCGACTTGCCGGCGCCCGCCTTGAGGACGATGTATTGCAGGCCGGACTCGGTCGTCTGCACTCCGGGTTTGGCCCGATTGGCCGCCAGGAAGGCCTGCCCTTCCTTGAGCGTCTTCTCGGCGGCTGGTCCGGCTTTGTGGGCCGCAAACAAGTCCATCACTTCGTGCAAATGCGCGTCGGAGAGCAGCGGCCTGGCCTTGCGCATCGCGTCGATGACGCCGCGGGCCACCAGGTCGGGATTGAGTTCCGGCGCGTCGGCTAGCAGGCTCCGCCCGACATCCAAGCCGATCGCGTACGACGCCTGATCGTCGAGCGTCTTGAACAGCTGCGCGGGATTGTCTTGCCCTCTGGCGGCGGCGCAGGCCAGCGCCATACCGAGGAAAATGCCCCTGACGAATGAGCGCGGCGACATGGTTGATTCCAAGCTGGGCGGGTTACAGCCGCAGAGTTTGGCTGACCGCTAGGGCTCGCCAAAAATCGGCGTGTGTGGTGAAAGTGCCTGGCAAATCCTGGCCGGAATTAGTTGCGAATTTGCGGACCGAGCGGATAATAGAGTTGTGGGATGCATCCTCCACACGGATTTCATCTGGTAGCAACGCCCTCTTCTAGCGAGGGCCAAAGGAGGGGCAAAATGCTTGATCCACCGGGCCTGTACCACTGAGCCGAGCGCTCGCTTGCGCTGGGCTCAGGCCAGTCGTTCTTCCACATTTTCTGCACACTTCCGCCGCCCGCCGGGTCGCTCGCGATCAGGCGGGCGGCTGTTTTTTGAATTCAGAAGTCAGAATGAAGGCAGGGTTGTCTCTGGAATTCTGCATTCTGAGTTTACCTTTTCGGCACCGGCAGGCCCATTTCCTTGAGCAGCAGCTGCATGTCCTCCCAGACGTACTTCTTGGCCGCAGGATTCCTCAGGAGGTACGACGGGTGATAGGTGACGAGCACGCGGCTGCCGCGGTAGCGGTGGATCCGGCCGCGGAGCTTGCCGACGGACTCAGTCGTTTCGAGCAGGGCCTGCGAGGGAACGGAGCCAACGCATACGATGTATTCCGGCCGCAAGATTTCCAGCTGCCGCTCGAAGAACGGCCGGCAGTTATCGACTTCCGGAGGCAGCGGATTGCGATTGTCCGGCGGCCGGCACTTGAGCACGTTCATGATATAAACGTCCGACCGTTGCCAGCCGCAGGCTTCGATGATCTTCGTCAGCAGCTGCCCGGCACGGCCCACGAAGGGCTCGCCCTGCCGGTCCTCGTCGGCCCCCGGGGCCTCGCCGAAGAAGACGACTCGCGGCTTGGAATTGCCGACGCCGAATACCGTTTGCTTGCGGCCGCTCGCCAATTCGCGGCAGAGCAGACAGGGGCGGACCTGGGCATTCAATTCGTCCAGCAGCCGCTGCCGGTCGGCAGCCGAATCGGGCAGATCGCTGGGATACGGCTGACCGATGAGCGAGTGCAAAGTGGGTGAAAGAGTAGCATTCGACTTGGCGCGAGGCATCGCTGGCTCGGTCAAAAGTGATTGCGGCGCCGGCGTTGCGACCACTTGATTCCGCACGCTGGCAGCAGCCGGCGGGCTTGTGAGAATCCCCGGGGCTGGCGGCGGCACGCGGCCGATCTGCTGAACTCCGGCCAATTCCAGCGCTTGCAGCCGCTGGGTCAGCACGTGGCGAGCGACAAGGAGACGATCGCGCTCTTCCAAGTGGATTTCTCCGAACCAAACCGGGGCGGACGGCGTTTAATATCCTGGATTTTGCGGCCGCCGCCCGCGAATTGGCAGCCCCGCCAGGAAGCCGCAACCTTTCGCGAAGCGCCGTCGCCAGACTATCATACAGTTCTTTGCCCGTTTCGCCGCGCAACGGCGTTCCCACCCGACCGAGTTTCTCGCCCGCCGCGATTCCACCCGCACCATGTCCGTTCCGCAGGTAGTCATTGTCGGCCGCCCGAACGTGGGGAAGTCGAGCCTGCTCAATTGGCTGTGCGGGCGGCGGATTTCCATCGTCGATGACCAGGCGGGCGTCACCCGCGACCGCGTCACGCACCTGATGGAGCACAATCGCCGGTTCTTCGAGCTCGTCGATACGGGGGGCATTGGCATCGAAGATTGCGACAATTTAACAAAAGAAGTCGAGCAGCAGATCGACGCGGCGATTGAAACCGCCGACATCATCCTGTTCGTGGTCGATACCCGCACGGGCATGATGGCCCTGGACAGCGAGGTCGCCAAGCGGCTGCGGTATATCGACAAGCCGATCGTCGTGGTGGCAAACAAGACGGACCACGAAGGGCTCGATGCGGACGCCGACGACTTTTACCGCCTGGGCCGCGGCAAGCTGATGAAGACCAGCACGCAGCAGAACCGCGGCAAGGAGGAGCTGCTGGAGCTGATCCACAGCAAGCTGCCGCCGAACATCATGCTCGAGCCGCTGCCCGAAGAGCCGGTAATGAAGGCGGCGATCGTGGGCCGGCGAAACACGGGCAAAAGCACGTTCGTCAACACGCTGGCCAAGGCCGACCGGATGATCGTCAGCGAGGTGCCGGGGACGACGCGGGACAGCGTCGATGTGCAGTTCGAATTGGACGGCAAACAGTTCGTGGCGATCGACACCGCCGGCGTGCGGCGGCACAAGAGCATCCGCACCGACATCGATTTCTACAGCTTTCACCGGGCCCAGCGGAGCATCCGCCGGGCCGACGTCGTGCTGCTGTTCTTCGACTGCACGCAGCGGCTCTCGAAGGTGGACAAGCAGCTTTGCAAGTACATCGCGGACCAGTACAAGCCCTGCATCTTCGTTGTCAACAAGTGGGACCTGCTGTACGGCCAGATGCCGACCGAGCGGTGGGTCGATTATCTGCGCGACACGTTTCCCACCATGTGGCACGTGCCGATCGCCTTCATCACCGGCCAGACCGGCAAGAACGTGAAGGCCCTGCTGAACCACGCCCAGAACCTGTTCAAGCAGTGCACCGATCGAGTGCACACGTCGCACCTGAACCGCCTGGTGCGGGCGGCGGTGGAAAGGAACCCGCCCCCATTGCACGGCATTTTGCGGCCGAAGATTTTCTATGCAACGCAGGTCGGTGTGCAGCCGCCCACGATCGTGCTGATCTGCAATTCGCCCAAGGCGTTTCCGGCCTCGTACCGGCGATACCTGCTCAGCATCCTGCGCGACAATCTCGATTTCGGCGAAGTGCCGATCAAGATGTTCCTTCAGAAACGGCGCCGCAATGACGAGCGCGACGACGTCGGCGCCGGCGAGGACACGCCCGCCGAGGCGGCGCTTATCGAGGAAGAACAGGATTCGGAGCTGGAGTACGGCGAAGTCCACGACGACTAGCCGCTCGCGCCGCATGTTCGGCATCAGCCGCACCCGCTAAGCTGGTCGCATCGGCTTGGATTGCCCGCAAACGGAGTCGGTCATGCTCATCGGCGTGCCCCGCGAGATCAAGCTCGACGAATACCGCGTCGCCATGCTGCCCGTCGGCGTCGAGGAATTGACGCGGGCCGGGCACCAGGTGCTGATCGAACGCAGCGCCGGCATCGGCAGCGGGCTTCCGGACTCGGAATATGCCGCCGAGGGAGCGGAAATCGTCGCCAGCGCGGCCGAGATCTACAAGCGGGCGGATTTGATCGTCAAGGTGAAAGAGCCGCTGCCGCCGGAGTTTTTGCTCATCCGCGCGGGGCAGACGCTGTTCACGTACTTTCACTTCGCCGCCAGCCGCGAGCTGACCGAGGCGATGCTGGCTAGCCGCGCGACTTGCCTGGCCTATGAAACCCTGCGCGACGCCCAGGGCCGCTTGCCGCTTTTGACGCCGATGAGCGAAGTCGCCGGGCGGATGAGCATTCAGGAAGGGGCCAAGTACCTGGAGCGGCCCCAGATGGGCCGCGGCATCCTGCTGGCCGGCGTGCCCGGCGTCGCCCCGGCCCACATCACGATTCTGGGCGGCGGGGTCGTCGGCGCGAACGCCGCGAAAATCGCCGCCGGCTTCCAGGCCGACATCGCCATCCTCGACGTCAACATCGACCGGCTGCGATACCTCGACGACATCATGCCGGCCAACGTCAACTGCCTCTACAGCGACCGCCACACGATTCGCACGCAGCTCAAGCTGGCCGACCTCGTGATCGGGGCCGTGCTCATTCCCGGCGCGAAGGCCCCGCGGCTGATCTCGCGGCAGGACCTCAAGCTGATGAAGCCGGGCAGCGTGATCATCGACGTGGCCATCGACCAGGGAGGCTGCATCGAGACCAGCCGGCCGACGACGCACAGCGACCCGACGTATCTGGAAGAGGGCGTGCTGCATTACTGCGTGACCAACATGCCCGGCGCAGTCGGGCGCACCAGCACGTTCGCCCTGTGTAACGCCACCCTGCCCTGGGTGCTGACGCTCGCCAAGAGCGGCATCGAGGCGGCCCTGCGGCAATCTCCGCCGCTGGCCTCCGCTGCCAACATCGTCGCCGGCCGGATAACCAACCAGGCCGTTGCCGAGACCTTTGGGCTTAAAT
>DASRJB010000837.1:0-13922 GCA_035649715.1 Pirellulaceae bacterium | reverse complement strand
GCACGACCTTCTCACGGCTGACGGCTGGCGACGGCGTGAATCTCGAGCGGTCGCTGCGGTTGGGCGATCGGCTGGGCGGGCACCTGGTCACGGGACACATCGACGGCGTGGGGAGCGTGATCAAATTCCGCGACGAAGGCGAGTGGGCGACCGTCACCTTTCGCGTGCCGGCCGCCCTGGCCCGGCAGATGGCCGAGAAGGGCTCGGTGGCAGTCGACGGCGTGAGCCTGACGCTGGTGAGCGTCGGCAAGGGCCGCTTCAGCGTCGCCCTCATTCCGCACACGCTTCAGAATACGACGCTCGGCGACTTGCGAGTCGGCGTCCTCGTGAACATCGAGACCGATTTGCTGGCCAAGTACGTGCAGCGCCAACTCGCCGTCGATGGTGAGCGACTACCGGACCGCTCGTACTCTGACTTTGCGCAAGCTGATAGTCCATAGTCTCAGTTTCTTCAATTGCAATTCCTGATGGACGACGAACTGGAACGAATCCATCGCCTGTTCGGTGCGCTGTCAGAGGCCAAATGGCGACGAGCCTGCAAGCCGGGGGTGAGCGCCGTTGATGTCCTAACAGAGGATGTGTTCGTGCCGAGCGGAGCGGATGAGCTTGCAATTTGGTTGGAGCTGACGTCTCCGGAAAACTACGACTCGTTACGGCGATATGTCGAGTACTGGCAACGACGGGAAATCAATGACTACGCCGAAAGGCTCCATCAACAACTTTTGTTTGAGGCCACAAATCGTTGGGAGCAGTGGAACGCGCTGACTGGCATATGAGGGACGACGTATCGCTCGGGCAAACATCTCGTCCGACTTCGCCGCGGCAGACGCAGTCGTATTTGATGAGCCGCTTCGAGGAGGCCGGCATCCGGCCGCAGACGCGGCGCGGTCAGAATTTTCTGATCGACCTCAACCTGCTCGACCTGCTGGTACGGACGGCCGACGTGGGCCCGCAGGATGTTGTTCTGGAGGTTGGCACCGGCTTGGGCGCACTTACGACGCGCTTGGCTCAAGAAGCCGCCGCCGTCGTCAGCGTGGAGATCGACGCGCGTTTGCAGCAGCTGGCGTCGGAGGAACTGGCCAAGGCGGGCGCAACGAATGTGACGCTGCTATCCACCGACGCGCTTCAGAACAAGAGCACCATGCACCCCGCCGTGCTGGCCGCGGTCCGCGAGCACCTGGCCCGGCATCCCGGCAGCCGCTTCAAGCTGGCGGCGAACCTGCCCTACAACGTGGCCACGCCGATCCTCGCAAACCTGCTCACGGCCGATCCGCTGCCGGTCTCGCTGACGGCGACGATTCAGAAGGAGCTGGCCGACCGGATGATCGCCGCGCCGGGCACGAAGGACTATAGCGCCCTGAGCATCTGGATGCAGGCGCTGTGCGAGATCGCGATCGTCCGCGTCATGCCGCCGCAAGTCTTCTGGCCGCGGCCCAAGGTGCAGTCGGCGATCGTGCACATCGTACCGAGCGCCGCCAAACGGGCCCGCCTCAGCGACGTCGAGTTCTTCCACACGCTGATTCGCGATGTCTTTTGTCACCGCCGCAAGCTGCTGCGGGGCGTCCTCGCCGGCTGCTTCCGCGAGCAGTTGGGCAGGCCGGCCATTGACGCACTGCTCGCCGCGGAGGGGATCGCTCCCGAGGCCCGGGCCGAGGAATTGCCCGTGGAAACGCTGATTGCGCTGGCCGAGAACCTTCGCGGTCGCTTGCGCTCTTGACATCTACTGGCCGACCAGTAATACTTCCGGCTGAATTACTGGTCGTCCAGTAGATTGCCGCGCTTTTCGAGCAGGGGAGTAGTCCGGTGGCTGACGTGGCGCCTACCGAACGCGAGCTGCAGGCCCTGAAAGTGCTCTGGCAGTTGGGCCAGGCGACGGTCCGCGAGATTACCGCGGCCATCAACGAGCGGGGCGACGACCTGGCCTATACGACCGTCTTGAGCCTGCTGCAAGTTATGGAGCAGAAGGGGCTCGTCGGCCACACCGCCACGGGCAAGGTCTATTCGTACTTCGCCAAGGCCGACCGCGACCGCACGTTTCAGCGGCTGGCCCGCGGGTTTCTCGAGCGCGTCTTCGACGGCTCACTCGACGAATACGTGCTGCATGCGCTGGAGGCCCGGCGGCTTTCGCCCGAAGAGCTGCGCCGCCTGGAACAGCTAATCGCCGCCGCCAGGCCGGACAAACCGTCCCGCCGCAAGCGGAAGGAGGATTCGCCATGAACTGGAGCGTCACCCTGACCGCCTGGCTGCTGGACTATGCGCTTTTGGCCACCGCGGTGCTCGCCGCCGCCGCAGCGCTTCGCGGGTGCTTTCGCGATCCGGCGCAGCGCGTGGCGCTGGCCTGGGGAACCTGGCTCGGCCTGGTGTTATTGGCAATTGCGATCGCGCTGCCGCAGTGGCCGCGCCTGGCCCTTGGCTCGCTGACGCAGGCCGAGGTTGTCGCGCTGATCGATCAGCAACCGGCAACGCAAGTCGAATCACCCCCCGCGATCGTCACCGAATTGCCCGCCCTGGAGGTCGTGACGCCCGAGTCAACAGCGATTCAGCCGCCGTCTGCGCTGCATCTTCGCTGGGAGCAGCTGATTCTCGGCGGCTGGCTGGCGATTGGGTCTTTCGCCGCGGCTTGGATCGGGCTGGGGCTCTGGCAAACCTGGTTGCTGGTTCGTCGCTCGTTGTCCGCGCCGCGCTGGGTGATCGACGAATTGACCAAAGTTACCGGCCCGCGCCGCGGCCCGCAGGTGCGCATCAGCCCGCAGTTGCATTCGGCAGCCGCTGTCGGTGCGCTCTCGCCGCGGATTCTGCTGCCGGCGGAGGCGGTGGACGAGGCTCGGCGGCCGATCGTGCGGGCGGCGCTGGCGCACGAATGGGCGCATATCCGGCACGGCGACCTGTGGCTGCTGGCGCTGGAACGCTGGCTCGTCCCGCTGCTCGCCTGGCAGCCGCTGTTCTGGTGGTTGCGGCGCAGCGTGCGTCTGGACCTGGAACTGCTGGCCGATGCAGCCGCGGCGGGCGATGAGCCCGTCGAATATGCCGAGGCGCTCGTGGCTTGGGCCAAGGCCGCCAGCTCGGCCCCGGCCGGCCTGGCCGCCTTGTCATTGTGGGAATCTCCTCACACCCTTTCCCGGAGAGTGACCATGTTGCTCGATTCGCGCCGCCCGCTTTCGTCCGGCAGTCGCCGCTGGCAATTCCTGCTGGTCGCCGCCACACTCCTGCTGATCGGCGGCCTGTCGCTGGTGACGCTGCGCCCGCCGACCGCCGACGGGCAAGAAGCCCAGCCGCCGGCGAGCGAAGCCGCGCCCAGCGGATCGCCGGACCAGACACCTACGGCGATCCTGCTCCAATGCGTGGTGCTCGAGGTCGAGCGGGCCGAGCTGACCGCTGTGCTGCCCACTGAGGCCCGTCCGCAGCCCGATCCGGAGACCGAGATCACCTTGAAGTCGCCCGAGGAATGGAAGCAGCGGCTCGCCGAGCTGAAGGCGCGGCCCGGCACGGTCATTCTCAGCCGCCCGCAGATTGTCACGCTGGACGGCCAGCTCGCACTGGTGGAAATCGGCGGCAAGTCGCCGCCTCAATCTCCCGATGAAAGCACCGCGGACACCGGGGCGGCAACCGAATCCAAACCGAGCCGCTTGACGATTCAGCTGACGCCCAAGCTCACCCTTCAAGACTCCAAGCAACAGGTCGTCCTCGCACTGGACGCAGCAAGAGTCGATCTCAAACTGGGCCCCGATGGCTCGCCGGTTGCCACGCAGCAGAAGCTCGCCACCAAGGCCGTCGTTCCGCTCGGGCAAACGGTGATCGTGGCCAGCCGGCCGCAAAAGCTCGAGCTGAAACCGCTGCTGGTGGCCGTCGAGGTGCAACTCGCGCAGCGCGAAGAGCAGGCCGACAAGCCGGCCGCCGCGCAGGCGGAAGACTTGCGGCGTTTGGTACGGCAGCTCGAGCGGCGGCTTGCGGAGCGGACCGCGGAAGCCCAGGCCCAGCGGGAACAAAGCGAGGCGCTCCGGAAGCAGCTCGCGGATTTGAAGGCCCAACTGGACCAGCTGGCGCCGGTCCAGACGAACACCATCATTCGCCTCAGGAACTCCAGCGCCGCGGATGTGGCCGACGCGCTCAAGCTCTTGCTCGACGAAGTCAGACTGCTGGGCGGGGACGCACAAGTGGCGAGCATCAAGTGGTCCGTCGATGAGGCCTCGAATTCGCTGATCGTCTCGGCGCAATCGAGGCACTGGGACGCGATCAAAACGATCATCGCCCGGCTCGATCGGCCCGGCCAGTCAAACTCGCCCTACCCTCCCGCGCCTCAACGACAACTAGGTCAACAAGGTCAACAAGGTCAACAAGGTCAACAAGGGCAACAAGGGCAACAAGGGCAGCAGGGACAGCAGGGGCAGCAGGGACAGCAGGGACAGCTGCCGAACGAATTAGCGCCGTCCAGTCGCAACCCAAATTCCACTCTCAACCCGCTCCACCGGCCTAATGTGGACGAGGCCGCCCGGCTGACTCTCGCCGACCGCGAAACGCAATTGCAGCTGCTCAAGCTTGACCTGCAGGAAGCGGAGATCGGCTTGCAGGCGGCCCAGCAGGACGCCGAGCGAGCCGAGGCGCTTCGCAAGCATGGAACCAGCGCCATCAGCCAGGCCGAGCTGGCCAAGCATCAGTTCGAGTTGAAAGCCGCGGAAATCAAGGTGATGCGGGCCAAGGTCAAGCTGGACGGCATGCAGCGGCTAATGGCTCAGCCGCAGCCCGAACCCCAACCCGAGCCGCGCCCCGTGCTTACGCCGCGGCCCGCCCGCTAGGCGAGCTAGCAAAAAATCGGACGCCGGCACGCGCCCGACGTCCGACTACACGGATGGGATTCGCTGGAGTCCAGCGGCCTTACCGCTGGACTTTGTTATCTGGTCCAGCGGCCTACCGCTGAACCTTGTACGGTGTGACGGAGATTCCGTCGCTGATCCGGCCCTCGGCCGTCGCCGTTCGCAGGCCGCCCCGCGGCGCATAGGCCGCGTCGGGAGTCGGCCGCGGCACCGCACCGCCGCCGCCCGCTGCCGGCGCTTCGCCCGGCACGTGATACGAGAAGTGCGAAGTCGGCTCGTGCAGCCCGGCGTGCCAGGGATAGTCGAAGTAATTCCGGTAGTTGTAGGCCTTGCGGTAGTAAGTGCCGTGGAAGGCCGGATAGCGGTGCATCCACGGCGTGCTGGGATAGCAGCCGAACGACGGCCAGTAGCAGGACTGCGGCATTGGCCCGAGCCAGCCGCCGTGGCCGGCCTTGTTGTGCCAGCCGCCGCCGTCGCACTCGCCGCCGTCGCCGCAACCACCGTCGATGTATTCGCCGCCGCCTCCACCGCCGCCACCAAAAATCGCGGCGTCGGCCCCGCCCAGCGCCAAGACCGTCAGCAGAATCGCATTCATGGTTCAGTTTCTCCGCGGACCTCTGGCCTTAGGCGGCCCTCGCAGTATCCGGCGCGCCGTTACAACCCGTTCCACTACTCTGCATCGACCCAACCGCCGGGAGTTTCGAGTTTCTCAGGCATCATCGGCAACGCCAGCACAGGCGGTAGCGCTTCGCCAGCTTCTCCAGACTGTAGCCAGCGCGAGCGCACGGGCGGCATCGCCGGCGAATCCGGCACAGCCCGCAATTTCGCCGCGTTTCAGCATGATTCCCTTTCGTTAACGCAATTTGGCGCTAGTTCAGTTTTCCGGTCCAAGTAGCGTGAGAAATGTGGGCTGAGTTTTCCGTCGGGCGAGGCACTCGCATCGCCCTCTGCCAGCATCGCTCCTTGGTAACCGCATGAATCCCAGCATCCTCGTCTTTACCCGCGATCAAAAACTCCTGTTCGAGCTCGGCCAGCAGCTGGCCGGCCAGCATGCGATCGTCCCCTGCGAAACGCTCGACGCCCTGCCGCAGCGCGTCGGCGATCAGCGGTTGAGCGCCGTCCTGGTGCACCTGGAGCGCAACACGCTCAACGGCTACTCGCCGGCCCGCTTCATCGCCGAGCTCGACGAAGCCATCGACCAGGCCCCGATTTACGGCCTGATGGACGAGAACTGCCCCCCGCGGCTGAAGAAGCTGGCCGAGAAGGCCATCGACGACTGCCTGGATATCCCGCTCGATTACGGCCGGCTGACCCGCCTGCTCTCGGAAAAGCAGGATGTCGAGGGCGAGCTGTCCGGGTTCTGGAGCCAGATGCCGCACAAGGAGCTGCACGGCCGCAGCCGTTCGCTGGTCACCTTCACGCCCGAGATGTTCGACGTGATGGACGAGATCAAGGTCGCGGCCCGCCACAACGTCACGGTGCTCTTGATCGGCGAGACCGGCAGCGGCAAGACTTTTCTGGCCCGCTTGATCCACGAGCTGTCGGACCGCCGCGAAGACCGCTTCTGCACGGTGGCCTGCGGCGCGCTGCCGCCCGACCTGATCGAGAGCGAGCTGTTCGGCAACGTCAAGGGCGCGTTCACCGGGGCCGACCACAATCGCGAAGGCAAGTTCGCCGCGGCCGGCAGCGGCACTCTGCTCCTCGATGAAATCGACGTGCTGCCGCTGGAGCAGCAGGCGAAGCTGCTCCGCGTCATCGAGACCGGCGAATACGAGCAGGTCGGCAGCAACGAGACGCAGCACTCGCAGGCCCGGCTGATCGTCGCCAGCAACTACAACCTCGAAGAGCTGGTCCGGGCCGGCCGTTTTCGCACCGACCTCTATTATCGCCTCAACATCCTGAACTTCCGCCTGCTGCCCTTGCGGCAGCGGCCCTGGGACATCGAATACCTGGCCCGCAAGTTCGCCGTCGAGCACGGCCGGACGCACGGCATCCAGCTGCGGTCGATCGAGCCGGCGTTCCTGGAAACGCTCAAAGCCTACGACTGGCCCGGCAACGTCCGCGAGATGGAAAACGTCGTCCGGCGGGCCGTCCTGTATTGCCATCGCGGCGTGCTCACGGTGCAGGACCTGCCCAGCTCGATCCGCGACGCCGCCAATGGTCTGGTCGAATCGCTTCCCGCGGCCTCGGTGGACCGCGTGCCGCCGGCCATCGTCGAAGACCCGCTATTCGATCACACGCTCGCCGCCCTGCCGCCGCGCGTCCGCGTCGGCCCCTTGGGACCGCAGCCGCCGCGGATGGCGATGCCGCAGCCTGCGTTGCACATTCCCCAGCCGCTGGCAGCGGCCCGCATTGGAGGCCAGGCCGAGGCGCATGCGGCCGGCGCGACCGCGACGGCTGCCCGCCTGGCCTCATCGCTCGAAGCCCGCGTCGATGTGCTGGAGCGGCGGATCATTCAGGACTGCCTGGCGCGGAACAACTTCCGCCGCAAGGAAACCGCCGCGGAACTCGGGATCAGCCGGGTCACGCTCTACAACAAGATGAAAAAGTTCGGGCTGCTGTAAAGTAGCCGCCGTCGCCTCCGGCTCCGGGTTAAACAATTTGACATAGACTTGCTCATGCTCGCTCGCATTAGCCGCTTCGTTTTGCCCGTGTTGATTGTCGCCGGTGCACTGGCCGTCTATCGAATGGCGGCTGTCGGTCCGCAGCCGGCGGCCGTCGTGCTGCCGCGAAATATGCCCACGGTCATCGCGCCGCGAATCAACGACCCGCGCGTCGTGACCGATGCCCAGCTGGCGGCCGTGCTCGATCGTGTATTGCCCCCGGCCGATCCGGTCAGTACGAACAACTTCGTCCACGCCCTGCGGCTGTGGGGGCCTAACGCGGACTTCGGCGATGCGAAGATCCCCAGCGGCCGCCAGCTGCGAGACTATTTTCTGAGCGACAGGGCGTTTCGCCGCTGGGCCGGCGAGCAGGCGCCGCCGCTCTTTTTTCGCGGCCGGGATGGCATCGAGGTCCGCTCGTACGACGACCGCGTCACCGATCGCGAGACTTCCAGCTTTCACACCGACGACCTGGTCGCGACGCTGGCCGAGACGGGCGTGCCGGCGGGCGCGCCGCTGGTTCTGCGCGATGGACAGGCCCGCGTCGGCGACCTGCTGACGACTGCCCTGCTCCGCGCTCATCCCGAACAGCTCGAATACGAGTGGACCACGATCGCCTACGCCCGCTACGTCTTTCCGCATCCCGGCTGGCGCAACAAGTATGGCGAGAAGATCAACGTCGATCAGCTGGTCGATCAAATCCTGAAGAATCCGCCGGGCATCGGGCCCTGCAACGGTCTGCATCGCCTGGAGGCGCTGGTCGTGCTCAACCGGGCCGACGACGAATATCGGGCGCTGCAGCCCAAGACAAAACTCAAGGTGCTGACCGCCCTGAAGTGGACCAGCGACGTCCTCGTGCGGGCCCAGACCGCGGAAGGCTATTGGACGCGGCAGTGGCCGCGCGGAGCGGCGGCGTCGCAACCGGGCAAGGACAACCCGGCCACGCTGCACGACAAGCTGCTCGTGACCGGCCATCACCTGGAGTGGCTGGCCCTCGCGCCCGAAGAGGTGCAGCCGCCGCGCGAGACCGTGATCCGCGCCGCGCAGTGGCTGGCCCGGACGCTCGTCGAAATGGACCAGAAAGACCTGCTGGAAGCCTACGGCCCCTACACGCACGCGGCCCGCGCCCTCTGCCTGTGGCGGAGCACCGAACCGATCGACGCTTGGAAGAAGGGCACTGCAACAGCGAGCCATCAGGTCGCAGCGACCAGTGACAAGTGACCAATGACCAGTGACAACTCCATGAGCACGCCAACCGAGCTGCCGGCCTGCATCACGCGCGACAACCTGACGAGTCCCTATTTTCCGAGCCTCAGCTTCGCCCGGTTGATCGCCGTTTGCACGCTGTCGGGCATCTTCATGCTGACCGCGTTCAACCGGCTGAATCACACCGACCTGTGGGGCCATCTCAACTTCGGCCGCTGGATGGCCGAGCATCAAGCACTGCCGGCGACGGACCCCTTTGCCACCGCGCCCGCGGCCACGCCCGTGCTGCAGGCGGCCTGGCTGTCGCAGCTCGCCGGCTACGAAGTGCAGACCCACTTCGGCAACGAAGGGCTCGCCCTGGGACACGCCCTGCTCGTCACACTCACCGCCGGCATCGTCATGCTCGCTGCGGTCCGCCGCGGAGCGCCCGCCCTCTGGGCCTGGGCGGCGGGGCTGGCGATGTTCCTGCTCGACCTGCCGATCGTCGGGACGATCCGCCCGCAGCTCTTCGGCCAGCTCGGCCTGGCCCTGGTCCTGCTGGCGTGTGCCGAAATGCCGCGCCGAACGCACCCGCTCCTCTGGCTGCCGGTGGTGGCGGCCCTGTGGGTGAACCTGCACGGCTCCATCCTGATGGGCATCGCGGTGCTCGGAATTTATGCGGCCAGCGTTAGCTGGACCGCCTGGCAAGAGGCGGGCGGCGACGCCGCAAAACTGCTCCGCGACCGGCGGCTGTACGTCGTGTGGGGCGCGCTCCTGCTGGTGCTGGCCGCGGCTTGCCTCAACCCGCACGGGCCGCAGTTGCTGGCCCGCGTCCTATTGTTCAATGAACACGCGGCGCTCTCCTCGATCAGCGAATGGCGGCCGCTGTCGCCGCTCAGCCTGACCGGCGGTCTGATGATCGTCTCGGTCGGTCTGGCGGCGCTGCTGGCTCGCTGCAGCGCGAAAAAGTGGGAGCTCTACGAAATCGGTCTGCTGCTGCTGTTCGGCCTGGCGACGCTGCCGGCCATTCGCATGCTCGCCTGGTGGGCCATCGTCTGGCCGGTCGTCTGCATTCCGCACGCGGCCGCCGCCTGGCGAAAGCGCCTGGCCGACAGAGCCGGCGAGCCCGCCCAGGCCGGCGACGAACCGACGGCGATGCGGACCGTGCTGGCGATGGGCTTTGTCTTCATGACGCTGCTCGTCGCGCCGCCCACGTTTGCCATCGTCGCCGGCTACGGCCGCGGCGAAGGGGCGATCACCGTGACCGACACGCCGATCTACGTCGCCGACGAAGCGGTCCGCCGCGACCTGTCCGGCAACATCGCAACGCCGATGGACTGGAGCGATTTCCTGGTCTGGAAGAGCGGCGGCCGGCTGAAGCCGCTGGTGCATTCGCACGTGCACCTCACCGAGCTCGACACTTGGCGCGACTACGAAGCCGTCTTTCGTGGTGACGAGGTCTGGCTGCACCTCCTCCGCGGCCACCACATGCAATATGTGCTCGTTCAGAAGAAGCGCTACCCCGACCTGCTGAAGGCCATCCTCATGGAGGACCGCAGCGGCCAGGGAGGCGTGCGGATCATCTACCAGGACCAGCGGTGCCTGCTGGCCGAGGTGCTGCCGGCGAAACCGGTCGCCGTGAAGCCGGCGTCGTGACGGATCCGCTCGCGGCCGGCAAGGAATCCGAGCCGGCAGCGAATCTACCGGCATGTTTGGGCCACAACAAAGACCCACGCTTTCGCCGCAGGCCGCGGCAGCCGCCGAGCGGGCCCTGGGCAAAATCTTCTGGGGCACGCTCCTGGCGGTGCTGGATTTCTGGCTGAGCTATACGACCAATGGCAGCGGCATCCGCTTCGACGTTCTCAACGACGCGGTGGGCATGCTGCTGATCGCCTGGGGCGTGTATCAGCTGTCGGCGATCTGGGATGAGCCGGCCTATCGCCGGACGATGTCGCTTTGTTTCTGCGTTTCGCTGCTGGCGCTGGGCCAGGCCGTGCTGGACCACCTCGTGCTGCCCTGGCCGCCCCTCTTTGGCGTTGTGAGCACGCTGTTTAGCCTGGTCTGCCTCGTCTGCATCTTTTTGTTCTGCGCCGCGATGCGGACGTTCTGCTGGCTCGGTCGGCTCGACCAGGCCGAAGCGAGCTGGCGCACCAGCCAGCTGCTGTTCCTGATACTGAGCCTGGTTCCCAGCGCGATCATGCACGCGGCCGGCTGGCTGTATTTCGCCGCCGCCGGCCGCGCTTCGCTGGAAATCGGCCCGCTCGCCATCCTGCTGCTGATTGCTGCCGTCGTGCCGCTGATTCACATGTTCGTCAGCATCTCGCGGACGCGCCGCGCGCTGCTCGCCGCACCGTAGCAGGCCTACTTGGCGGGCTGCCTGACCGTCAGCACGGGGCACTGGGCCTCGCGGACGACCATCTCGGCGACGCTGCCCATCAGCACTCGCAAGAGGCCCGTGCGGCCGTGCGTCCCCATGACGATCAGGTCGGCCTGCTCGTCCTTGGCGGTCTGGACGATGGCCCGCGCCGGATTGCCGACCAGCAGCTTGTGGACGAACTTCACGCCCGGATCGGCGGGCCGCACGCCGGCCAGCGCCTGCTGCAGCTTCTCGCGGTCGCCCACGTCCATGCCGTAATACAACTCACCGCCGCCGTAGGCCACCGGCGGCTCCTCGACGTGGACGATCACCAGCGTCGCGCCGGTATCGCGGGCCAGCACCGTCGCCCACCCCAAGGCCGCGGTGCTGGTCTTCGACAGGTCCGTCGGAAACACGATCTTGTTCGCTTTCATGGCTGAGGCTCCCGTTGGGGAACGCCCAATCGCCCCCTATCTATTATTCGCGCCCGGCGCCTCGCGATCCGCGAAATTTCGCGCCGATTCCGGGTAGCGGCAGCTTCCACCCGCCGTGATCCGTCCCGATTTGCCTGTGCCCAGGCAATGGCAGCCGGACCGGCAATTCGCGACCAGGTTGTAGGCGATCGACTTGGCGCCAGCGCCATCGCCCGCCCAAGCTCCGACTCCGCCGCCGGTAGCTCCACAAGCCCCCGTCGCCCCTTCGCCTCGCACAAGTTCAGTTCGGCGCCTTGACCGACATTAGGAACTGCTGGTCCTCAGCCGACAGGGCCTCGAGGGCGATGGTGATTGTTTTGCCTTCTGCGGTGCGCAGTTGGGCCGATTTGCCATCAAAGGCAACCAGCGTGGCGGTGACGGAGAATTGGCCGGACTTGCTTTTCCAGAGTCGTGGGACGGCCGACTTTGGCGTCCGCAATTGGGTAATCCGAAGCTGGGAAAGCTCGGCGGCCTTGGTGCCTGGATAGGTTGCGGAGACGCGCTCGTAGGCTGCGATGGCCTGGTCTGGGCCCGCCGCGCTTTCCGCCTGGCGAGCCTTGTCAATCGCTTCGGCCTGCTCCTTGAGATTAGGAACACTCGCCTTGGCCAGTAATTCTTTCCAAGCGGCGTCGAACTTGCCCGCAAACGACGGGTAAGCCCCGAAGACGCGGTCGAGCTCGGCAAGCTGAACGGCCGAGCGCGTCGCGTCGCCGGTGCTTGCCAAGGTCACCGCCGCCTGGAGGAGAGACCGCCCTTTTTCGGAAACCTGCTCCACCAAGGAATCGAGCTGCTCTTCCATCTTTGACTGGGCGACATTCAACCCCGTCAGCTTGACCAGCTCTGCAACCTCGCCGCCGTCTGCCTTGTCCGATGAGACGTACTTTGAAATGGTCGCGGCTGCGGCGACCGGCTGGTTCTCGCCCCATTGCTTACGAGCTTTCGCGAGGTCGGTGGCCAGGTTGTTCGCAGGCGAGGACTTGACGGCGCCGCGCAATCCACCGTTATTCTCGATCCCTGCGATCAACAGTTTTTTGAATTCGTCGCCGGGCAACATTCCATTCGCGTTATTAGGGCCTGCATAAACGGCGTCCCCCTTGGCTGTGAATATGAAGACCGACGGTGCACCGATCGCCTGGCGGAACTTGGCATCCTGGCGAACGATGTCCTCAAAGATGGCGGCGAACTCGCGTCCCCCGAACGGAACCTCGACGGAGACGTATTGCGTCATCAGCAACTTCAGCTCCGACTGCGTGGACAACCCTTGTTTCAGAGCCGCGCATCGCGTGCAGCCCTCCGCAACGCCGAACACGACCAGCGGACGGCTGCTCTCCTTGGCCCGTGCAACCGCTTCCGAGAATGCCGCGCTGCCGGACGCCTTCGGTTCGCGAGCCACCTGTGCCTGTGCCGCGGATGGTCCCAATAAGACGGCGCCAACTGCCACAGCCACGCCCGCCGACAGACGAAAAATCAGGTTGTCACACATTGTGGGATTCCAAACGACGTGATAATGGCGTGGAAGGCAAGTTCACGCTTTCTCGGCCGCAAGTCCGCTGCCCTAGTATAGAAAGGCACGTTCGCAGTGCAACGGTTCAGCGCGACAGCACCGTAACCCTAAGCGCGTTGGCAAATGCGCGACTTCGCTCGGAGATTTTCAGCCTCCTGCTCTCGCAATGGAGCAACAACGCAGTTGCGGCTGCTGCCCCAGCCGCTTTATCGCTTTGCGGACGAGAAGCGCAAGATCCTTGACGGTGGACTATTCGCCTTGGTTGTCAGCAACGACCACGCATTGCACCGCGCGGCACTGGGTGGGCTTTGCTACGAAATAGGCCCCTGAAACGGAATTCGTCGGGCTGATACGAAATGTAAACGGGTACTAGGTGTCAGCGTCAGCAATGGTCAAGCGGAGCAACGTCGAATCGACGTTCAGCATGATCAAGCGGAAGTTTGGCGATGCCGTCCGCAGCCGTACCGACGTGGCGATGGTCAACGAGACGCTATGCAAGGTGCTCGCCCATAACCTTTGCGTCTTGATTCAAGAGCAATGCGAACTGGGGATCGAAACCGAATTCTGGGCAGAGAAGCCCGTCACGCCGGCGCTGCCGCCGGTGGTCGATGCGATTCACGTTCAGCCGGCGGAAGATGCCGAGTTCGAATTCGCGGCACTGGCGTTCGTGTAGCTGCCGCTGGTCAAGTTGCCCCGTCGAATCAGGCGGGGCTTGTTCGTGCGCGGGCTGGTAGAATCGGATTCATGCCCCCGATTCAACCAGTGCCGCGACCTCCTGCATGCCCCGTATGCACCTCTCGCGAAGTGTTCGCTCGCGGCTTCCCAAGTGGCATCAAAATCATCGACAGCGGGGCCGGCAGGAAACGCAGGCCCTGGCCTAAAGTCATTCGCTACCGATGCAGGCAGTGTGGTCACAAATTCACGCTGGAACGTAATTCACGCGCCTGATACGGAATGATTTGTTTTGGCCTATTTCCGTAGCAAAGCCGC
>DASRJB010000836.1:0-4418 GCA_035649715.1 Pirellulaceae bacterium | reverse complement strand
CTCCTACGACCAAGCTCATCGAAGCGGCCGCCGACGTGAACGCCTTTTTGGCGGCGATGCTGCGGGTAAGGGCGGCGTCGCCGTAAGGACGGTCGGAACACTGCTCAAGCTGAGGGCTGCCGCTGACCGCGGCACCGTCACTCGCTATCTTGGTAGGGTAGCAGAACGTTCAAATCCGTTGCGTTGGAGCCCTGGCATGCAGATCACACGCCGCAGCGCCATTGTCGGAGCCGCTACCCTTCCCGCGGCGGTGGCGGCCGGCGTCTGGGCGGTCGCCCCGCCTGCCAGCTGCCGCGGCTCGTCCGAAATTTCGATCGCTATCGCCGGCGAAAAACGCGTGGTGACCGCCAACGGACTGCCCGGGCACGTGGTGGGCAACTTTCCCAACCCTCACAACCCGGCCCCGATCCTTCCCCAGCGGCACCGCTTTGAGCTGCCGCTTGAGCCCAAGGCAGCCGACAAGCCGTCGTCGGTCGGCACGTGGATCTTCGGAGTCGCCGTCAACGGGGTGCCGTTCGATCCCTCCGGACCGTTCTGGAACGCGGACGCCACAAGCGGCTGGCAGTTCGAGGTGATGCATCCCGCGAACGCCATCGCGCTGGGGATCGACGTAAACCACGCCCACACGCAGGGGCGAAGGGGGATGTACCACTATCACGGGCTGCCGACGGGCCTGCTGTGGGACCTGACCGCAGCCGAGTCGGACAAGCCCATGCAGTTGCTCGGATACGCGGCCGACGGGTTTCCCATCTACGGTCCGGTATGCCCCAGCAGTCCCAGCGACCTCAAGAGCCACCCCCGCCGGCTGCGATCGAGTTATCGGCTGCGGAGCGGCTCGCGCAAGGACGGTCCCGGCGGGCGGTACGACGGGACGTTCGTGCAGGACTTTGAATACGACCCCATGCGGAGCGAGCTCGACGAGTGCAACGGCCGCAGCGGACCGACTCCCGAGTATCCGCATGGGACTTACTACTACGTGGTGACCGACGAGTTCCCTTTCATCCCGCGGATGTACCGGGGCATGCCCGATCCCTCGTTCCGGCACGGTCCGCCCCCGGGAAAATCGCCGCCCGTCCCGCCCGAGCTCAGGCGGTACGAAGGCAAAGCGTGAGGCGAGCTCGCGCCTGGCGTCAAGGAATCGGTTCCGCCGAGACGACGATCGTCTCGCCCTGGAGCGTGGCCTGGCAATCGGCAAGGTCGAGTATCAGGCCGATGGAGTGCTGGAGAGAAATGTTGCGGACGTTCAGCGTGACGGGCCGCAGCTGCCGCTGCGGAAGCGGGCGGCTGGTGGGAATCGGGATGCCCGAAAGGTCGAATTTCAGGCCGGGGGCGTGCTGGTCTTGCATGTAGGTCAGAGCATCGATGACGGGAGTCATGACGAACTCCACGCCAACCGGAACGGGCTGCTCCCACATCTCCGCCAGGCGAGAGCCGCGCGGCGGCTGAATCTGGCTGATGCCGGTTGAATCCTTCCAGTTGCGGACCGAGTCGGCCCGGTCAATCCACAGCACGCCGTACCGGTAGTCGCAAGCCAGGCCATAAGGAGAGAGCAGTTTTTCCAGGGCCACAATCAACGGCAGGTTGTCAAACCTGTCGGTGAGCGGCACATCCACCAGCCCGACGACGCGCGGCGGATCGGGCGGCCGTTCAGCAGAGGGCGGCAGCGCCAGGTCGTATTGATAGATGGGCGCACGCTCGTCGAGGGGAACCAGAATCGTCGTCTCGGTCGAGAGGCGCACCGGGTAAGAAGCCGGCCGGGAATCCGCGGCCGCCCGTCGCGGCGCGAGCGAAACGCGGTGGCGCTGATCGACCAAGATCTGCGATTGAAGCGCGTCATTGAGATCGGCGACCGCCGCCGCGAGCGGTGTCGCGTCAAACTCGGCGCTGGCTGGATTCAGCAGCCGCAGGATTACCTCAGGGTCGTGAATCGCGCCGGCGGCGAGCAGCTCCTGGAGCCGCTGGTCGAACGTGCCGGCCGTCGATTTCAGCAGCCGGCCGCGGTCGAACTCGAGCGTGGCACAGACGGCGCCCTGCGCATTTCGGCAGACCCAGACGCCGTCGGGCCTGCCGCCCTGCCATTGGCCGGCGACCGAGCCGGCAGGACGGCTTCCACGGCGGCTCGGCTGCGGAGACCACTGCCATTGGCCGGAGGGTGCGCCATGGTCGAAATAGCCCTCGACCTCGCGCTGGCCGGCGTAACTCGAGCGCAGATAGCGGCCGTGCCGCTGGCCGCGATCGTAGTTCGTCTCTTCGACGAGCTGACCCTTATTGTTCCAGCGGCGGCTGGCCCCATGCAGTTGCCCCCGCGAGAAGAACGCTTCGCTCTGGAGCTGGCCCTTGTAGTAGTCGGCAAAGCGGCCGTGCTTGACGCCGTTGCGATAGCCGCCTTCGTGCAGCAGCACGTCGCTGCCGTCATAGACCCTCCGCGGGCCGTGGCGGATCGTCTGGCGGTCGCGGCTCCAGACGCGGCGGACGTATTCAACTTCCAGCTGCAGCACCTGGGCCGGCCCCGCCGGCTTGGCGCCAGTCGGGGCGAAAGGATCGACCGCCTGGGGGTAGTAGGTGACGTTCCGCACTTCGTACGGCCACTGGTACCAGTACCAGACGCCGATCGCCGCGGCCGTCACCAGGACGAACATCGCCCCCAGGCTGAACTGCGGCAGCCACCGCCGGCGGGGCTTCGGGACGGGCGTTTGCGGGGACACGGCATGCTCCGCGGGTATTGCACGGGAGTCCGAGCCAATACCAATGTATTCCTTCGTGCAGCGCCGATGTCGATAGTCGCCGTCGCCTCCGGCTCCGGTTAAGCGAATTGCCGCTGGAAAGTTGCCCCCAGCCGCTTTACACTTGGTGCACTCCGGGCCTCATTCTGGCCGACGTTTGGGGACTCTGCCTAATCGCACTCACTTAATCCAAGGTACACGCGTCTATGGAGAACAAACCCGCCCCCGCCGCCGCTCCTCCCGCTGCGCCCGCCAAGCCGCCCTCCTCGGGCAGCACGCTGCGGCTCTTGATTTTGCTCGGCGTCTTGCTGCTCTGCGTGGGCGCGCTGGCCTACGACTATCTCATCCTGAAGCCGAGCTGTGACAAGGCCTACGCCGACATTCAATCGCTCGTGGACGAGCGCAACAAGCAAGGCGTCAAGGACGGCAAGCTGGTGACGAGCGAGGACATTCAAAAGCTCGTCGGCTTCTCCCCGACGTGGACCAAGGAGGAAGACAAGGACGGTTACACGATCGAGCACTATTGCTGGTGGGGCAAGGTTCCCTTGCTCTCGCGGCGGCGGCACTTCATCGCCATTGTCTACACGGGCAACAAGCCGCGGCATTTCAGCTCGCACTATCAGGAAGAGCCGCCGGTCGAGGCGCTGCCGCTCATGCAAACGCCGCCGCCTGTGGATCCCAACGCGCCGCCGCTCACTCTGGAAGGGGCGACCGTCCTGGGCTCCGGTTCGGAAAATAAGGGGAAGGACGAGCCCGGCAAGACGCCCGATTCGACCGACAAGCCCACCACGCCGGAGCCGCCCGCCGAGAAATCGAAGGCGGACGAAACGCCCAAGCCCGCGGATACCAAACCGGCGGACGCCAAGGCAGCGGACTCCAAGCCCGCCGAGACCAAGCCCGAAGAAAAGGCGAAGGACAATCCGTAGCGCGATCGCGTGCCCTTGCTACGGCACCGCGGTTACCAGTGGTGCCAGCCACGAGGCGCCACGACGGCAGGCGCGTAATAGGTGGTGACCGGCGCGACCGCCGGCGCGTAGTAGGTAGTGACTGGCGCGACTGCGGGCGCGTAATAGCTGGTGACTGGCGCGACCGCGGGCGCATAGTAAGTCGTCACGGGGGCGGGCGCGGGCGCGTAGTAGGTGGTGACCGGAGCAGGTGCATAGTAAGTCGTCACCGGCGCGGGGGCATAGCTGGCTGTGACGACCGGCGAAGCGACGACTACCGGGCGAGCGACCGCAACGGGATAGCCCACAACGACCGGGACCGACGGCAGCGAGTAGGCCGTCGTAGCGCGGTGATGTCCCCAAAAAGCCTCGGCCGATGAGGCACTGACGAACATCGCTGCGGTCGCCGCAGCAGCCAGCAGAATTCTCGTGGTCAGCGTCTTCATCGGTCTCTCCCTGGGATGGTGCGAAGTGTGCGGCGTGGACGAGGCGCAACTGAAATATATGCTGAGTTGCTTCTGGCGGTCAGTTGCCGGGACTGCTTTTTCTACGGGAATCTTGAGCTGCGGGCGGCCTAACAGCTTGCCCAGGCTGCTTATTCGTAACAGCTTGTGACATCAGGGACGCGCCAGCGGCGGAAGCATCCGCGCGGTCAGGCCAGAAGCTGCGTCACCACGTGGCCTTTGACATCCGTCAGCCGGAAGTCGCGGCCTTGCCAGCGGTAGGTGAAGCGGTCGTGCTCGATGCCCAA
>DASRJB010000835.1:0-2989 GCA_035649715.1 Pirellulaceae bacterium | reverse complement strand
TGCAGCCATTAGCCGGGACCAATCTGGTCCCCGAGTCCGCGTGGTGCACCGTCTTACGGATCACCGGGAGCAGGTTTGCTCCCGGCTAAGGGCACTAATCCACGTCGCTCTCCTTAACGATTTGCCGATAGACCTCGCGGGCATGCTCGTAGGCCTTGGCTGCTTCGTCCTTCTCGGCGGCGGCATAGAACTGCTGCTTCTCCTGCCAGCAGCGATCGACGCCGCGGAGGCACCATTCGGCGCTGCGCCGCGAGGCGCGGATCGGCTTGTCGCCGACGAGTACGAATACCGGGTTGGTGTGCACCGACGGATAGAGCCGCAGGGCCACCCAACTGCTGCGCTCCACCGGTACTTCGAACGAGACTACCTGGAGCGAACCGTCGGCGACGATCTCTTTCTTATCGACAGGAAATGCATTCACAACCGCCTCGACGGGCACCGTTTTGCCGTCGAGTCGGGCGGCGACCTTGGCATACAGGCGGATCTTTTGTGGCGCGGCCAGCTTGATCTCGCTGCCCTTGGTTCCGACCGGCACCGTCACCTCCAAGCCGGCGGTCGTGGCGGCGATGAAGTCCAGCAGGTGGCTCGTGCCGTCGCTGACGTAGCTGCGGCCCTGGCGAATTCCCTCGCACCAATCCTCATAGTTCAGCTTGCCGTCGGTCTTCACATAGACGCGGCCCATGCCGACCCGCTGGCCGGAGATGCACGGGAAGTCCGTCTCGCCGCTGGCCCGCACGCGGAACCCGCAGTTCAGCGTGTGGTACCACATGTTGAGCTCCTGCTGGCGGTTGGTGTCCATCGTCGAGATGAAGTCGATCGCCGGCAGCGGCTTGCCGTCGGGGCCGGGCAGCTCGTGCGTGATATCGACGATGTACTCGTTGGCCCCGATGCCGTTGTATTGCGGGATGAAATAGTTCGGCAGGCCGCTCGGGCCGTCCGCTCCCTCAACGCGGTCCTGCGAGCGGGCCAGGCCCGACCCGGAGTGCGCCGGCCCGGTGACCGCGCCCTGCTTCTTCGCCCAGCGGAGCGTGCTGAGGCCCAGCGTCGGCCAATGGTCGTTCGAATCGCCGCCGGGATAATTCCGCTCCTTCAGCCGCAAGAGACACAGGTGCCCGGTGCGGTGAGATCCGAAGCCGGAGACCTCGATGTCGTACCGCAGCAGGTACGGATACTTCGAGACCACGTCGTCCTTGCCGGTGAAGAACTGCAGCTGGTAGTCGAAGCACGGACCCCAAGTGAGATTGCAGCCCACCTTGAGATCCTCGCCCAGGCAGTGGCGGATCATGTCCTGGGCGTGGACGCCCTCGGTCGGATTCGAATAGTGGGCGCAGCCCGCGGCATGAATGTGGTGATCGCCGGAGATCCAGCCGTACTGTGCCGGATCGATCCACCGTTTGACCTGATAGCCAAAAGTGGCCGGGCCGTCACCGACCGTGAGTTCCTTCGTCTCGGGGATCGACTCCGGCCCGCGCTGGCAGGAGATCGTGTACTTGCCCGCGGGCAGCTTCAGCTTCTCGCCCTCGCCGCGGTAAATCTGCGGATGGAAGGCGAAGTCGGGCGCCAGCCGCTTGGCCTGCGACGGATAGACGCGGTTCTGGCTGTCGCGGACGGTGAACGCCGCCGTCGTCGGCTGCCCCATCTCGTCGAGCACGCGGAACGTGACCTCGTGAGCCGCCGCACATTCGAACGCCAGCGGCAGCGGCCGGCTGCGGATCACTTCCTCGGGCGTCCCGCGCGGAGCGTCGGCCCGCATCGGCGGCGTGCCTGGGCGAACGACATATTCCAGCGCGAGCGCCGCCTCGCGCTGGCCCGCGTCGCGGCTGTAGAGCTGCACGATGCGATATTCCAGCGGCAGGCCGCTCAGCTTCGGCACGAGGGGCTGGGCATTGAACATTTGGAGGTCGAGCCAGCGGCGTTCGACCTCCGCCGGCGGCGAACCGGCCAGCCGCAGGGCGTTGGGGCTCGCCGCCCGCAGTTCGCCGGTGAGTCCCGCGGCGTTGTGTACTTTGACCAGGAACTGCGTCCAGCCTTGCTCGACGAGCTTCTTTGCGGCTGGTCCGGCCGCCGCCGTGATTTCCTTGTCCGACTTCAGCACGACGCCGGCGAGGCAGTGCGGATCGAGCACCTTCTGAATCGACGCCGCGGCTGCCGCCGAGTCCATTTCATTCCCGGCTGCATCCAGGGCCGCGCGGTCCGCGTTGCTCAGCGGCACTCCCAGATAGTCCAGCGCCTCCGCCAGCCGCTTGACCTGCGCCACCAGCGGCTGCCGTTCGACGTCCTTGACCTGCGGCAGGCTGTCCTGCGCACGCGCGACAGTTACCGATCCCACAACGACGGCGACGAGCAGGCAGCGGCTGAGCATGGTAGGGCCCCTCGCGAAAGAAGGTGGATTTCAGCCGATCATGTTACGCCTCCGCGCAAGCGCACGCGACTAGTAGGCCCCTTCTGGCGGAAGGGGCCATGAGGGAAGCGCAGCGACCTGGCAACGGAAGCGCGACGCGATTGACGAGCCTTGCGTGGCCCAGGTCCCGCCCGGCAGGCGGCCTACATAGTTCACTCGCCCAGCGATCCGAGGCTGGCGAGCAACTCGCCCATCTCGCCCGCGGCGTGGGCTTCGCCTTGTTGCCGGGCGGCTTCGATGCCGGTGCGGAGGACCGCGCGGGCGTCGGCAATGCGGTCGAGCTTGACCAGCAACTGCGCCCCGCGGAGGAACGACGCGACGTGCGGCGGCCGGTCTGCCATCAGGCCCTCGAACAGCTTCCAACTTTCATCGAACCGCTCCTCGTTGTCGTACTCGCAAGCCAGGCTGTACCGCAGGAATCCGTCCCGCGGCTCTGCCATGAGCATCGCTTCGATCTTTTCGCGGCGAGTGGGCATGGGATCTATGAGCGGCGACCGATTTTTGCGCGCTTGGGGCGCTGAGTCTTCGTCTTCTCTATCACTGGCGCGTCGTACAAGGTCTCGGGCGCAATGTCGGCGCCATTCGGCC
>DASRJB010000834.1:0-6360 GCA_035649715.1 Pirellulaceae bacterium | reverse complement strand
CGTCGATGGCCGGCAACTCGGGCCGGATCGGCTTCCGGAACGACCAATGGGCGACCTTCGTCTCCGCGCCGGCTGGCGGGGCGGGCGCTCCGGCCTCGATCCAGGCCGCGATCACGCCAATCTGCGCTTCGGTCAGCGGCGGGCCCTCCGGCGGCATCTTCAGCTCGCCCGTCCGACGCACCGCTGCCAGCAAACGGCTCTCGCCGCCCTTGCCGGGCACGACGACCGCGCCCCCATCGCCGCCCTTCAGAATCGCCGGCACGCTGTCCAGCCGGAGGTTGCTCTCCTGCTCCAGCGAGCTGTGGCAGCGGAAGCACCGCTGCGAGAAGATCGGCTTGACGTCGCGGAGGAAATCAACGTCAGATTCAGCGCCGCGAACGGCGGCTGCGGCAGCGACCAGAACACCAATGAAAATGCACACAAGCCAGCGCTGCATGAGCTTCCCTCGACAATGCGGACCATCTATCAACCATTGCTGATCCTAGCCGCGGCCAGAGCCCGGTCGCAAGCAGATTCAGGCCGCTGGCGGCGGGCCTAGCGAGGTGTCGCCGCAGCCGGCAGCGGTTCATTACGGAGGGCGGACTCGATAGCCGCCCGGACGCGGCGTTCGTCGCCGGGAGCATAGCCGACCCACAAGCCCCGAATGACGCCCTGGCGATCGATGACGACCGTCGTGGGATAGGCGAAGCCGTCCAGGCTTGCGGCCGCCGCCAGAGCCAGCTGCGTCTGAAAGCCCGGGTCGTGCAGTGTGCGGAATTCGGCCCGCTGCTGCCGAAGGAACGCGGCGGTCACTTGCCGCAGCTGTTCGACGTCGTCCGGTCCGCTACACGACACGGAGAGAAACTGGAAATCGCGGCGCGAGCGAAAGTCTTCTTCCAGCTCGATCAGCTCGGGGAATTCCATTTTGCAGGGCCCGCACCACGTCGCCCAGAAGTTGATCGCCGTCACCTTTCCAACGAGGTCCGCTTCCAAAATTACCGGCCCGCCGCCGGTTAGCGGCTGCAGCGAGACCTGCGTGATCTCTTTGCCCACGGCCGGATGCCGGCGGCCATTGCCGTCGGGCTCTGCGGGTGGCGGAGCGAACGTCCGAACGGCAATCAGTGCCGCGATCATCGCCGCCAGTACGAGCCACGGCCACAATCGTGGCCGGCGTTCCGTAGGATGGAGTTCGCGCTCCGCCGCGCTGGATTCGGCGAAGGAGCTCGGCTGCGGAGCATCGGGACTGGACATCGCGAGCCGCCTTTACAGCGTTCCCTTCGTGCTCGGCACGCCGGGCATCCGCGGGTCGGGTTCGACCGCCATTCGCAGGGCGCGGGCGGCCGATTTGAAGATCGCCTCGGCGACGTGGTGGCTGTTGCGGCCGTAGTGGACCAGCACGTGCAGGTTGCACAGGGCGTTGGCGGCAAACGCCTGCCAGAAGTCCTCGACCAGCTCGCTGTCGAATTCGCCGATTTTCGGGCTGGCGAACTCGGCCCCGAAGACCAGGTAGTAGCGGCCGGAGAGGTCGATCGCCGTCGTGCAGAGCGTCTCTTCCATCGGCAGCGTGAAGTGGCCGTAGCGGCGGATGCCCGCCTTGTCGCCCAGGGCCTGCTTGACCGCCTGGCCCAGGCAGATGCCGACGTCTTCGACGGTGTGATGCTGATCGACGTGCAGGTCTCCCTGGGCCTCGACCTTCAGGTCCAGCGCCCCGTGCCGCGCGAGCAGCTCCAGCATGTGGTCGAAGAAGCCGATGCCCGTCCGGCCGGCGAACGCGCCGCTGCCATCCAGGTTAAGCTCCAGCTTGATCTGCGTCTCGCGCGTCGCGCGGTCGATTTTGGCGGTTCGTGGCATGCAAATCTGGAATTTGAAATTTGAAATCTGAAATTGCGTGCTAAACCATCCCCTTCAGCAACCCCAGCAGGGCCTCGATCTGCTCGTCGCTGCCGACGCTGATTCGCAGGCCGTCGGCCCAGCCAGGATAGTTCATGTACCGCACCAGCACGTGAGCCGCCTTCAGCTGCTCGTACAGCTCCTTCGCTGAGCGCCGCGGGTGCGTGCACCAGACAAAGTTAGCTTGCGAGGGAACGGAGTCGAAGCCCAATTGCCTAAGGCCGCTTTCCAGCCGCCCGCGGGTGGCAACGATCTTGCGGCGATTGTCGGCCAGCCAGGCCGTATCGTTGATCGCCGCGGTGGCCGCCGCGATCGACAGCGCGTCGCAGTTGTACGAATCCTTGACTTTGACCAGCTCGCGAATGAGTTGCGGCTGAGCCGCAAGGTAACCGAACCGCAGCCCCGCCAGGCCGTACGACTTGCTGAGCGAGCGGCTGACCATGATCTTTTCATTCCGCGTGACCAGGTCGGCGCAGTGGAAATCCGCGAAATCGACATAGGCCTCATCGACCAGCAGCGGGCACGGCAAGCGATCGGCCAACTCCAGGATCGCCTCGCGGCTGACCATTGTGCCGGTCGGGCTGTTGGGATTGGGCAAGAAGGCGAGCTTCAGTTGCGGCGCGGCCTGGCCGAACGCCGCGGGCAGCGACCAATCGGAGCTGAACCGCACCTCTTCCCAGCGGGCCGCCTGGAGCTGGGCCAGCGTGCGGTAGAGGATGTAGCTGGGGTACGGCAGCCGCAGCAGGTCGCCCTGGCCGACGAACGTGCGAGTGCAGATGGTGAGGATGTCGTCGCTGCCGTTGCCGCAGAGCACCCAGTCGCGGCTGGGCAGGCCCAGCAACTCCGCGGCCCGCGTGCGGAAGGCGCTGGCCATCGGATCGGGATACTTCTGCAGCCCCCGCGCGAGCACATCCTCGATCGCCCCGCGAATGCCCGGGGGCGGCGGATACGGGTTCTCGTTCGTATTCAGCTTGATGAACTTCCCCGCCTGCGGCTGCTCGCCGGGCGTGTAACCATCCATCGCAGCAATTTCAGGGCGGGCGTACATCAGGGGTCAGGGGTCAGGAGTCGCGAGTCAGGAGTCAGGTTCGAACTTCAACGCTGGCCCGGTGCGCCGTCAGGCCTTCGACGTCGGCCATCCGCATCACGTCGGGGGCAATCGCCTGCAGAGCTTCGGCCGAATAGTCAATGACGCTGTTGCTGCGGAGGAACTGGTTGGCGGACAAGCCGGAGGCGAAGCGGGCGGTGCCGCCGGTGGGCAGGACGTGCGACGGGCCCGCGGCGTAGTCGCCGAGGGCGACCGGGCTGTAGTTCCCGAGGAACGTCGCGCCGGCGTTTTTGATCTTCGGGAGCAGGCGGCTCGCGCCGTCGATGGCGATGTGCAGATGCTCGGGAGCAATCAGGTCGGTCAGGCGGCAGGCTTCGTCCTCGTCGCGCACCAAAATCAGGCAGCCGAAATCGCGGAGCGATTGAATCGTCTCTTCGCACCGCGCCAGACTGGCGACCTGCCGCTCCAGTTCCATGGCGGTGGCGTCCAGCGTTTTCTCGCTCCAGGTGATGAGAATGCTCGCCCCGGGAGCGTGCTCGGCTTGCGCCAGCAGGTCCGCCGCGGTGAAGTCGGGCCGCGTTGATCCATCTGCAATGACGACGACCTCACTGGGGCCGGCGATCGAATCGATATCGACTTCGCCATAGACGTGTCGCTTGGCCAGAGCGACGAACAGGTTGCCGGGGCCGACGATCTTTTCGACCTTGGGCACGCCTTCGCAGCCGTAAGCCAGTGCGGCCACGCCCTGCGCCCCGCCGATACGATAGACCTCGCGGATGCCCAGCTCATGGCATGTCGCCAGCACGACTGGGTTGTTGGCGCCGAACCTCGTCGGCGGAGCGACGACGGCGATCTCGCCGACGCCCGCCGCCTGAGCCGGCACGGCCGTCATCAGGACCGTCGAAGGATATGCCGCAGCGCCGCCGGGCACGCAAATGCCCACGCGAGCCAGCGGCGAATAGCGCTGCCGCAGTATCACGCCGGGCCGCTTCACTTCTACGTCGCGGTGCAAAATCGCCTGCTGAAATTGCAGGATGTTCGCCCGAATGCGGCGGATCGTCGCCAGGAATTCCGCGTCCGCCGCGGCGTGTGCCTGCTTTAATTCGACGGGCGACACGCGCACCGACTGCGCCGTCAGCTCGGCCTTATCGAGCTTGCGGCTGTAATCGAGCACGGCACTCAGGCCGCGCGACTTCACGTCGCCGCAAATCCGCTCCACCACCTGCTGCGGCGAAAGCGGTTCGCCAAAGACCTCGATCGTCCGCCGCCGACCCGCTTCGCTGACCACGTTGCCCGCCGGGCTGAGCTTCTGGCGCAGCGCATCGAGCGCGGGGCGAATATCGCCTTGGCGGCTGTCGAGGCGCTGGATGGAAAACGGGGTGCTCATCAAGATGGAAGACTCGCTGGCAGCAGGACACTCAAACGTCCCATTTTGTTCGTACGGCGAAAAGACCGAAAGGGCCGCAAGTTAGCCGCGCCGCAGTGGCGCTCGCTCGTAAATCACCACCAGAAACGCCACCGCTTCGCCGTTGCTCAAATTGTCAATCCGGTGTGGCACATCGGCGGGATAGTGAGCGGAGTCGCCGGGCTGCACTTCGACCGTCTCGGTGGCGGAGGTTACTCGCACCGCTCCCGTTTCAATCGCCAAAAACTCGCGCGTGCCCGAGACGTGGGGGGCACTGACCAGGGAACCGCCGGGTTTCAGCGTCAGCTCGTAGAATTCGACCTCTTTCTCCAGGTGCAGCGGCGACAGGGTGCGAATCCGGCATTGCTCGTCGTCGCGAAACAGTGAGCCCCGATCCGACGCGCGGATCACGTCGATCCGCGGCCCCGGCTGCGGCGACTCGACCAGGTCGCCGAGCGTCATTCCAAACGCCTGGGCGATTCGGAATGCCACCCCGAGCGTGGGGTTGGCCGCTCGCCGCTCGATCTGACTGAGCATGCTGCGGCTGACGCCCGAAAGCGATGCAAGTTGTTCCAGCGTCCAGCCTTTCGACTTGCGCAGGCTGCGCACCCGGTCGCAAACCACCTGGCTGAGCGGCTCAGCGGTGGACGGCGGCGGTTTTGCAGCGTTTCGCTTCGTGGCGGCGGCCATCCGCCCTCCAAAATAATGGAATTCTCGTCTTGCAAAACAGACAAGGCTCTCTACTATAGCGGATGAGCGTTCCGAATTCCAGGAAATAAGAAACGGCCTCCTCATGAATTCCAGTCTGCCGCGCACGATGGTCGCAATCCGCAAGCTCAAAAACGAGCCCGGCTTGTGGCTGCAGGAAGACACGCCCACACCGGCCATCGGCCCCCGCGACGTGCTGGTCGCCGTGACGCACGCCGGCATCTGCGGTACGGACCGGCATATCTATGAGTGGGACGCCTGGAGCAAGAGCCGCGTGGTCGTCGGCATCACCACCGGTCACGAGTTCGTGGGCCGCGTCGTCGCGGTGGGCAGCGCGGTGACGCGGACCACCGTCGGCCAGCGGGTCAGCGCCGAGGGGCACATCGGCTGCGGCATCTGCCAGCCGTGCCGCACCGGCAACGGGCATATCTGCGAGAAGGTGGACATCCTGGGGATCGACACCAACGGCTGCTTTGCGGAATACGTGGCGGTGCCGGAGGAGAACATCTGGCCGGTCCATCCAGACATTCCGGATCATATTGCGGCGATTTTCGATCCGTTGGGCAACGCGATGCACACGGTGATGGCCGCCGGCGTCAGCGGGCGGAGTGTGCTGATCACGGGCGTCGGCATCATTGGCCTGATGGCGGTGACGATCGCCCGCGCGGCCGGGGCCGGGAAGATTCTCGTGGCCGATGTCAGCCCGCGGCGTCTGGAATTGGCCAAGGGTCTTGGGGCCGACGTGGCCTACGATTCGCGAAATGAGAACTGGGCGCAGAAGGCCCGCGCGGAAACGCACGACCAGGGCCCTGAGGTCTTCCTCGAAATGAGCGGCAACCCCAAGGCCATCCGCCAAGGCTTCTCCGCCCTGAGGAACGGCGGCACCGCGGCGCTGCTCGGGATTCCGGCCGAACCAGTCGCCTTGGACCTGCCGAATGACATCATCTTCAAGGGCGCGACGGTTCTCGGGATCAACGGCCGCAAGATGTTCGAGACCTGGTATCAAGTTGAGAATTTCCTCTTGTCCGGTCGCCTGCACCTCGACCAGATCGTTACGCACCAGCTGCCGCTCGCGGAATTCGAGCGCGGCCTGAAGCTGATGCAGGCCGGCGAGGCGATCAAGGTTGTCCTCGAAGTTCCGGGTTCAAAGGCAACTCGGTCCCAAGCTCCGCTGGGGACCGCACGACTCGAAGCTCCGCTTCGATAGCCGTAAACGAAGCAGAGCTTCGAAAGAATGTGTGCCCAAGCGGAGCTTGGGCACAAGGGAAGCGGAGCTTCGGCCCAAGGGAATTCTGGTGAGACCCTCAGCGGCAGGTTTATTCCATGCCCA
>DASRJB010000833.1:0-5304 GCA_035649715.1 Pirellulaceae bacterium | reverse complement strand
AACGAGATCATGACCGGCTGGATCGGCCCCGGGACGAGCCTGCCGATCAGCCGGATCACCGTGGCGTCGCTGGCCGATTTGGGTTACAGCGTGAACATCGCCGCGGCCGATCCGTTCGCCCCGCCAGGCTCCGTAAGCTCCAGCTTCGCGAGCACCACGGGCACGAGCGGCGGTACGGCGGGAGTTCTGAGTCCGGAGGAAATCTCATCGGCAGTCGATCAAGCCTTGGCTGCGATCAACACGTTCCGGCAGGGCGTGCGATCGTTCGTAGACGAAGTCACGCAGCGGCCCCGGCAAACGCCGCTCGAAGATAGCGTCGATGCCCTGCTCGTCGACGCGGCCACGCTGCGGGAATCGCTGCGGGAGATTTTCTTGGTGTAATCATGCTTGCGCCGCATTCGCAGCCACTGCCTGCCGCAGGTTGCCGTAGAGCTCGTCCAAGTCGTGCTCCGACGGGACGGAGGCCTGCCCGTCGTTGACCTCGATCAGAATCCATTCGCCGGCTTCCGTCTCGGCCATGTCGAGCGTGAAGAATTGCACGAACCGCGCCGTGATCGCTGCTATTCGATCGGCTAAGGCGACGGCCGCGGCCGGGATGGAGGCCTTCTGCAGGTAGTCGCTGCCCGGCCAGTAATAGGCATAGCTCAGGCGCTGCTCGCCAAAATAGAAGAACCGCCACTCGTTGGTAAAAGGCAGCCCGTCCTTGCCGAGGCCGAAAGTGCGCAGCGGAATGTAGCGGCGATAGACGACTCCCTGCTCGCCGATTTCGGCGTCGTCTTTCAGGCGCTGGCCCAATTGAAGCGCTTCGCTCTTGGTCGCGGCAAACATGTGCGTCTTCCATTGCCACTTGCGCGACTTCGTCTTGCCCTTGACGACGAACGGACCCTGGTGCCGGCACTGATAGATCGTGTCGTCGTCCCAAGTTTCCGGCGTGAATTCTTTCAAATCGCGATAGTACTCGAACGCGGCGACCCAATGATGCTGCTCGAAGCTGTTGATCAGGCGGCTGCCGAGGAGCTTCACGTCGCGATCCAGCTCAGCATACAGCGGCAGCACCGAATAGCGGCCGATGACCAACCGCTCGCCGCAGAGCACGCGGCTCTCGACGACCGGAAAGTGCCGCGACGCGAATTGGTATTCATAGTTGCTCATCAATTCGCGGCGAATGAGCAATACGGGCTCCATTTCAACCTCGAAATTAGCCAGCCGGAGGCACGCTGGCCTCTGGCTGCAGCGCGGGTTGGACATCCGTGCGGGGCGGGCTGGCGGGGCGTCTTTTCAGCTTCTGGTATTCACTCTTCAAGAGCCCGCAGACGATGAGGTCTTCGTAGCGGCCGAATTTGCGGCGGTGGCGACGAAGGAGGCCTTCCTGTTGCATGCCCAGCTTGTGCAGGACGCGGCCGCTGGCCGGGTTGCGGGCCAGGTAGTTGGCGTAAATTCGCTCCAGGCCGAGCACGTCGAAGCCGTAGGAGACGACGGCCCGGGCGGCTTCGGTGCAGTAGCCGTTGTTCCAGAACGGCTTGCCGATCCAGTAGCCCATTTCGGCGTGGTTATCGACGGGGTAGAGCGTGAGGCGGACCGTGCCCAGCAGCGGCCCCTCGTCCATCGCGACGCCCCAGACGATCATCTCCGCCCGCTGATAGAGCTCGGGCAGTGCGGCGATCCAAGTCGCTGCCATCCCCGGCGGGTACGGGTGCGGAATCAGCCGCGTCGTGCTGGCCACGTCCTTTTCGCTGGCCAGCTGCTGCACGATGGGCGCATCGCCCTGCGTCAGCGGCCGCAGCGTCATCCGCTCGGTGCGTAAGATCGCCTGGTCGGGCGAAAGCTTGGCGACGATGGGAGTGACAGACACAGTTTCGAGTTTCGAGTTCCGAGTTTCGAGTTCAGAGTTCCGAGTTCTGGGTTCGGAGTTTAGCGTCTGCTTCAACTTTGAACCCGGAACTTTGAACTCGGAACTCTATTCCGCGGCCACGAGTTGCAATTCGAGCCGGCCGAAGGCGGTCATCACGCCGAGCAGGTCGGCGAGGGCGGCCTGGCCGCTGAGGCTGGTGCTGCCGAGCTGGAGGTGGTCGGCAGCGATGCCGCCTTGGCCGAGCGTGGGGTCCATGGGCACCCAGCGGTCGCCGATCCAGACCTCGTTCCACATGTGGAAGGCAAAGCCCTTGAGCGGCTCGAAGTAGATGAGGCCGAACGCACAGCGGGCCGGGATGTTCCGCGCTCGGCAGAGTGCGGCGAAAAGCACGGCGTGCTCGGTGCAGTCGCCTTCGAGCGTGCGGGCGACCTCGGCGGCGGTCGAGAAGGCTTGTGAAAAGTTCTTCAGCTTGATGGTGGAATCGACGTGCTTTTCCAGGGCGCAGGCGATTGTCCAGGAGTCGGTCTCTCCGTTCGCAACCGAGTTGGCCAGGCGGATGATGGCGGGGTCGTCGCTTTGGATGTAGCTGCTGGGAGATTGGTCGTCGGCCGTCGGCGACGGGACCCTGCCTGCTACCTTGGGATCATTCGGCCGGACGGCGATGACGGTAACCTCGGCCGTGCGGTCGTCCTTGATGGCAACGTGTTGCGAAAGGCTATTCGAGAAAACTCCGTCGATCTTGCCATTCTTCACGTTCGCCAAGTACACGGCCTTCTTCGTCCGCTGGGCATTGGGAAAGCCGCCCGCCAGCGGGACCGTCGAGTTGACGAGCAGGTCGAGCTTGCCGCCGGCCGTCCGCCGCAGGGCGTCGTCTTTCGTCGTGCGGAGCGTCTCCTGCCCCACGGCGGGGACCACGGCCTTTAGCGTCTCGCCCCGCTCGTCGGCCCACTGCGTCGATTCGATCTGCTGCGAGCCGATTTGCATCGTGGCTTGCACCTTGAGCAGCTTCCGCGGGCCGCCGGGCAGGTCCACGGTTTCATCGTCGCCGGCGGCCAAAACCGTATCGCCCGGCACGTTCAGCATCGGCACGAGGCCGCGGACGGTCCGCCGCTCGCCGGTCGTGAGCGGCTGCCGGCGGACCGATTGCTCGGCAGCGAACAGCCCGCCCCACTCGGCCTGCCAGGGGATCGACGTCTTCTGCGTGCGGCCGGCCGAGGTTGTGCTGATCTGGAGCTGGTCGCCCTGCACCAGGCCGGTGGTAGCGATCTCGCCCATCTGCGTCTCGAACGCTACAAGGCGGCCGTCCGGGGTGTCGAGGCTGACGACTTTCAGGTCTTGCTGCACGCTCTGGCCCGCCCGCTCCAGGATCGTTCGGGTGAAGTTGCACGTGCGGATGACCGCTTGTCCCGCTGGTCCGGCGGTTTTGACCACCGTGGTCCGCGAGTAGCCGACGCGGACGAACTGCTCCCCCGCCCGCATCGCCAGCGAATCCCACGTTTCCACGGCGCCGGGAATTCCATCGGCCGCATCGGGCGGCGGTGGCGGAAATGCCGCCGGCTGCGCCGCGGCCGCTTGAACCTGCGGCTGCGGGGCGGCGGGCGGGGAATGCTCGCAGGCGGCGACGGCCAAGGCCAATCCGATCGCCGCGGCAAGTTGTCCGTAATAGCGTGGCAGCCGTTGCATCAACAGGCGTCCCTAGTCGAGTCGTGGAAGTTTCCAAGATTATATCGCGACCCAGCCTTTGTGCCGCGCCAGCGCCCGCAGGGTTTCGCTCCGCGCCACGAGCGGCTGACTGCGGGCTGAATTTGGCTGGCAAGCCACGCGCCGAAGTGGCCGCTGCGAGTTCGAGGGTTAGATTTGCCGGGATCGTTTCGCGCCGCTCGCGGCGGGGGCGGCGGTTCGCGCCGCCATCCGCAGCGCACCAGTCCCAACCGCGGCCTGCGTCGCGGCTTTGCCGAAAGTGCCGGTTATGCGGCCGACCGTACGGCCTGGGTCGCCAGACGGCGGCGAGCCGCGGGAACCGGGCGAAACTTTGACCTACGCTTGCGCAGATTTCCAACGATTGGCCGGCGGCCACCAAACCGCCGGGAACAGCCGAGACTTCGCCGCCCCCCGCAAGACCCGAGGTTTCCGATGGGCTTCCTGAAGAAGTTTTTCCGAGGCGTATTCCATGAAGGGGCGCAAGCTGCTCCGGCCCACAGCAGCTTCGAGCACCTGACGGAAGAGCAGCTCGAAGCCCACCTGGGCGTGCAGCGGTACGACCGGTTCACGCTAACCGATGCGATCCGCCCGTCGTACGACCTCAAGGTCGTGCCCAAGCAGGGCTACCGCCACGACTTCTATCTCGACGAGGAATCGAAGACCAAGGTTCCCGTCCTGATGGCCGCGGCCACCCGCGAGATTCTGTTCGACGTGTTCCTGGAGCTGATCGAGCCGCTGGGCACGGAGGTCGATGTCGTCCTCGAGACCAGCCACAACCGCGAGTCGGCCGGCCACACCGACCTGTATCGCGAGCACATCGACCTGCCGGTCTTCAAAAGCCTGCTCTGGGACTATGAAGACCTGCTGCTCAACGACGGCTGCACGGGCCTGGCGGTGCTCAATCCGTCGATCCCGCAGGAAGTGCAGTTCGACGAGCACAAGCTGCTGATCGTTTATGGGCAGCCGCTGCGGGATTACGAGAGCGTCTTCCACCGCTTCGGCATCCGCTGCGACCAGAAGCTGAAGTTCATCACCGAAGCCGAGCACGTGCATTCGTCGAGCGACAAGTACGCCCAGCGGTTCGAAGAGCTGCAGATGACGCTGGGAATGGATTGCGGGTACTAACGGCTAAAGCCGTTGCTTCGGCGACGATTCCGTAGCGGCTCTACGCGGCCACACGGCAAAATTGAACCGGCTCGGGGCTGCGTATAGAATCTCGTCATGACCATCGACCAGCTGCGCCAGATGCATCAGGCCCGGCCCTTTCGGCCGTTTGACATTCATTTGGCCGATGGCCGGTCGCTTCCAGTTGAGCACCCGGAGTTTCTCTCGCAATCGGCTGGCGGAAGGACCCTGGCCGTCGCTGTCCCGGACACCGATGCTATCGAGGTCGTCGATTTGCTCCTCGTGACCAGCTTGAAGCAGCGGCCGGACGGCACGCCTCGGCGAGGACGATACGGACGGTAGTTTGGCCAGGCCCGCCCCCTCATGCGGCACGTCCGTAGGCCAGCGCGGGCGATGAATCTTCCGACAACAACTGGCGTGCCAGGAAATCCGCCTGCGCCGCCGCGAGGTTTTCGAACGCCTCGCCGTGGTAGATCTGAAAGTGGTCTCCTGGGTATTTCGCCAGCGCGGAATTGGGCAGCCTGGCGACGAGCCTGTCGATCATCTTGGGCGGGATGAGCTGGTCGTTCGCCGCAACCGTGACGAGCGTGGGGCAATGAACCAGGTGCGCCACGGCAATCGGCCGG
>DASRJB010000832.1:0-11764 GCA_035649715.1 Pirellulaceae bacterium | reverse complement strand
TTCGGTGCCGGCCGTGGGGGCTGTCAGCGTCAGCGCGGCGGCCGGGCCGACGGGCAGTTGCCCGCGCACGATTCGCCAGCCGCCCTGCCGCGAAAGGCCCAGCCGCACGTGCAGCTCGACGCTCTTGCGGCCTTTGCCGGTCAGGTGGAGCAGGAGCATGCGGGGAGGGATGCCTCCACCCGAATTCGGCTTGGCGGCCTGGGCCGGCGGTTGGCCCTCCGGCTCGACGAGTTGCAGCTTCGCGGCCTGGCCATCGACGGTCGCTTTCTCCAGCACGCCGCCGCCCAGGTGCAGCGGCACGCTGACCGGCTTGTCGCTGAAGACGTCGATTTGCAGGCGGCCGACCAGCGCGAGGAAGTCGCCGGTGCCCAGCGTCGCTTCGTACGCCGAGCCGGCGATGGCAAAGCCGACCGGCGGCGGCGCGATCTCGATCTTCTTGTCGGGATGCGCCAGGTTCCACAGCTCGACGTATTTGGCATACGGCACGAGCAGCTTCTGCTTCGGATCGACCTCGCGCGCCTTGTCGGTGTCGTAGGGGACGATGATCGCGTCGGCGGGGACGGCGACCGGCGTCATGTCTTCGGCCGCGGTCTGAGCGCTGGCCGGGACGGCGGCCAGCGCGAGCCCGGCTGCGATCAGCAGCGCGACGATCTGCGTCACCGGCGGGCAGCAATAAGGCACCCGGCTCTTCACGTGCCGGTAAGCCGCGAGCGCGACCGCTGCGGCGAGATAATACGGAACAAGCGCGCAGCCGGCGTAGAAGACGTAATCGAATACCAGCGCCACTTCGTCGAACACTTCCGTGAGCAGCAGCGGCACGGTCGCGCTGAGCAGCACGAAGATCACGTAGCTCACCTTGGTCCGCGCCTGGCGCTGAGTCAGGCCCACGCCGACCAGCAGCACCAGCAGGGCCAGGCCCCAAGCGGCCGCCGTCAGCCGCCGCTGGTCGGTCACCACCGCCTCCAGCTGCGGCTGCTCGCCCAGGCTGCGGAACGTCGTGGCCGGCTCGTTGGCTTCGATGTTGATCCAGAGCGAACCGACGCCCTCCAGGGCCCAGAATTCCTTGCCGATCCGGCCCTGTACGGCGGCGGCCGCTTGCTGGCCGGGCTGCGCGGCGTCGAATTGGGGCACGGTCGGGGCCGATTCCGCCTGGGTAACCGGCGTGCGGGGAGCCGGCATGGACTTCGCCATATCGCGCACCTCGCGGGACGCTCCTGCGGTGTCGGCGGCCTTCCTCGTGTCGCGCCCGGGCTCTTCGTTGGGCCGCGATTCGGCCGCCATCGGCGGCGTCATGGCCGGCGGCGGCGGAGCGCCTTCGGTCGGAGCTGGAGTCCCATACAATTCGCCGCCGTGCTGCGCCCCGGTGCCTGCACGTGGGGTTGCGTCTGCCCACCCCATGCTAAAGCTGGTGTCGTCGCTCAAAGGGCTGCTCATCACCGGCGACCAGTACCAGGGCCGATAACCGCCGGCCAATTGATACGCCCAAGCGGCGACGACTTTGACCGGCATTTCCCGCTCGGGAATGTCGGTGAAGACGCTGCCGCCGGCGCGGCGGACGATGTAGCCGCTGGGCAGGATCAGCTGCCACAGCAGGTCGGCCTGCGGCACTTCGCGCTCGGCGTCGGTGCCGGTCGCCCGCACCAGGAGCGTCGGGCTGACGGCCTCGACGCGGCCCGACAGGCCCAGCCGCTGGCTCGGCGTTTCATAGACCACTTGCAGTTTGCGGACGCTGGGGCGCTGCTGGGCCGGCAGGCTGAGCAGCAGGCTTTCCCCCTCGCGCTGCGGCTTGGTCGGCTCGTTATCGAGAAAGACGGTCCACAGGGTCGAGCGCAGCGGCAAGCGGATTTCCAAGAGCGTGGCCTTCGTCACCAGGTCGTAGCGGGCGACCGACTGGGCCACGCCGCTCGTGGAAACCTTGGTCACCAGCTCCGCCCGCTCGATCAGGGCCGGCGGCAGGGTATAGGCTTCGCGGCGGGCGATCGTCGCGGCAACCTGCGTCTGCGTGCCGACGTAGCCGAACGTGCCGATCACGCGCCGCAGGTTTTGCAGCGGATACTCCGAGCCGGCCAACTCGCCGATATCGACCGGGCGGGCCGCCGTCGTCTTGACGCTCACGTCCAGCTCGGCGTCTCCTTCGACCGCCACCACGGCCGACTGGTATTCGACGTCTTCGGCCTGCACCAGCGGCAGCGCCTGGTTCTGCACCTCCGTCTCGGGCAGCCGCTGCGTGAACTCGACCGCCAGCTTGACCTCGCCGATTTGCCGCTCGGCGAGCTGCACGCTCCAGCGCCTCCGCTGGCCCTCGGTCGTGCTGGTGAATTCTTTCACTACCGTGCTGCCGATGCCGCGGATGGTGAGCTCGGCGGGCGTGCTGCTGGGTAGCGAGAACGCGACCCGCCGCGTGCGGGCTTCGCGAACGTCGTAGCTCAGCTCGTAGTGGGCTACGAGGTTGTCGCGCTCCAGGCGGAGGATCGAATAGACCTGGGCCGCCAGCGACGGCGCGGTCCGCTCCACGACGAGGCTGGCGGCGAAGTCGCGGTTCTCGAAGCGGTAGGCGAGCGCCGTGGCAATATTCCCCAGGCCATAGGCCGCCTTCTCGTTGTCCAAGAGCGGCGTCAGGCTCGCCAGCTGATCGGGCCTCACGAGCAGGTCGTCGGTGGTCTGGGCGGCGACCGCGCCGCTTTCGCTCGTCGCACCTTCCAGCAGCACCTTGGGGAAATCGACTTTCTGCGTGGTCCACTCGGTCAGCCAGCCCGCGGGCGTAATGGTTGCCTGGTAGTTCACGGTCTGTGTCTGGCCGGCCGGGATGCCCTTGGGCAGGCGGACGCTGACCCGCGTGCCGCCGGCTGCGGCCGGATAGCGCTCGATCGGCAGCACGGCGCCGCCCTCCGCGGTGACCTGCGTCACTTGCCAGCCGGCGGGCAGCGTGAAGGCGAGCTGGAACAGGCTCTCGGCCTGCGGCGTGAGGGCGAAGCCGCCCTGCAGCGTAAGCCCCTGGTCGCCGATCACCAGCAGCGAATTGGCGGCGACTTTCAGCCCGGCCGGCGGCCGCGCGAACTTCGCGGTCAGGCTGTATTCGCTGGCCGGCGCATAGTAGCTCACGACCTGCCGCACGGCCGGCGCGCCCGGTTCGGCCTTGAGCACGCTGGCGGGAATCGCGCCGGTGAGGGCCGCCGAATCGATCGGCACCAGGTTGCTGGAGGCGATCTGCTCCGGTTTCAGGCGGTCCTCGACGAGCAGGCCCACGACTGCGACACTGCCCGCCGTTTCGAGCGGCTCCAAGCGCGGGAATTTCCAGTTGGCCAGGCCGGCCAGCCAGTCGCCGCCAGCGGCCGGCGAGCGGTTGGCCGTCAGATGCAGCACGATCTGCTCGCTGGTCGCCTCGCGGAGCGTGGCTTCGAGAATCGACCGCCCGCCTTCGAGCTTCTCCTCCCAGCGGGCGAGCTGCAGGGTCTCGACCTTGGTCACTTCGAATCCGGCCGGCACGGCCAGCCGCAGTTTCTCGACCGCCCCGTGCAGCACGCGGTAGGAGATCGTGGCGTGAATCCGCTCGTAGCCTTGCGTGACTTCATCGACGATGACGCTGCGGGCCACGACGACCCGCTGGTCCTGCAAGAGGCGATTGTTGAGCGACATCACCACCGACATCCCGCCCCGCTGCGGCAGCAATTCCAGCTGCGTGCGGTTCGCGGCCATGTCGTACGAGCGGCTGTAGACCGCCGCACCGCCCTTCACATCGACGTTGCCCGGCACGGCCAGCTTGAGCTTCGTCGCGCCGACCGACGGCAGCGTGACCTGCAGGGTCTGCTGGGCCGCGGCCGTTTGCAGCGGCGCGGTGAGCTTCAACTCCAGCTTGTGCAGGCCCTTGCCCTGCACCAGCACGATCGGCTGCTGCTGCTCGTTCCGCGACAGGGGAGCGGGCTTCTCGTCGAGCAGCGCCGAGCGGATGCCGACGCCGCCCAGATCGAGCGGCAGGGCGAATAGCCCGTCCTCGAGCACTTCGATTTGCAGTTGGCCAGTGATCAGCGCCCGGCCGTCTTCGAGCTGCCCGTCGTATTCCGCCGCGATGAGCGCCACCTTGGTCGGCGCTGGCTTCTGCGGCTTGGCCTTGGCCAGCTTCACCAGCTCTTCGTATTCCTCGCGCGTCAGAAACGCCCGGTGCTTGTCGTTGTCGAGGATGACGTTGAGATCCTCGAAGGGCACGTAGATTTCGCGAATTGGCGGCGGGTCAGCCTCGACGGGCTTCGCTGGCTGGGCACGCAACGAGGACGTGGACAGTGCGACTATGGCAACAAACCAGCCTGCGGCTCGGAGGTAGGGAGTGCTATCCATTGCTCCCTCCTTCCCGCCGCTCCTCGCCGGCGGGCGGCGCTGGCGTGGCGGGCGAGAATGGACTCTGCCCGGCAGCGCCTTCTGGCGCAGGAGGCGGTGTGGCGGCAGCGCTGGTAGCCGCTGCCGCTGCGGCCGCAACCGCCGTCGCGGCCGCCGCCTTCTTGAACGAATCGGTGCACCAGGCAATGACGCCCGGAATGAACCAGGCCAGGAACCGCACGCCCCAGACGACCAGCACCAGCAGCACCGCCCACGACAGCGGCGACAGGCCCTGCTGGGGCCCGTCCGACGGTGGTTGGCCCCAATCGACCGGCTCGAGAATCGCCTGGGCCAGCGTCGGGGCGAACACGGCGATCAACACCACCGTCACGAACAGTCCCGCCAGGTACCACAGCCGCGTGCCCGCCGGCTGCGGCGTCAGGACGAGCCCCACGATCGCAACCAGCAGGAAGACGCCGAAATTCACGGTGTTGCGGTGGAGTGTCGTCATGTGCACGGCCCCTTCGGCCGCCGGCTCGGGTCGCAGCGTCGAGAAGACAAACCGCCGGCCATCCACGGGAAAATCGTCCCCCGCATTGCCGCACTCCACGCCCTGGCGGACGTCGGCCAATAGCGCCTGATCGTCCTTGGGGGCAATTTGCCGCCACAGCGACGCCGATTCATCCGTCCACGGGCCGCGAATGCCCAGCAGCTTTTGCTCCTCAGGCAAATGAGCCACCAGGTGCACCTGCTGAACGGCCGGGTCGTCGGCCTCGGTCAGCGGATCGCCCGAAAAGTCGGGCAGCTCCAGCGAGGATTGATCGCCGGTGACCGTGTACCGCAACTCGACCAGCACCGGCTCGTCGGCGGCGTGGCCGGTGAGCGGGATGTAGAAATACGTCCCGTCGTGCTCCAGCGGCGCGGGAGCGTTGTTGATCCGCAGCGGCGTCGAATCGAGCACGCCCGACGTATTCGCCGGATCGACGCCCGGCAGCTTCACCGGAATCCGCTGCCGCGCCGACCGCAGCCGGTAGAGCGCCTGCACCGCGACCTGATCGCCGCGGGTGACGACCGCGCGGACGACCGCCCGCTCGATGCTCGTCCGCTTGACCTCTTCCAGCTGGAACCGCGTGGCCTGCATGGCGAGCGACCAGTCGTCGTGGAATTCGAACGCCCGCGCGGCGTTGGGCACGCTGGTCAAGAGGTCGCGCTGCGGGTCGATCGGCCGCAGGCCCTTGTAGCCTTCCTTCACCGTGATCTCGATCGTCTCGGCCTTGCTGGCAGCGATTTGCCCCCAGAACCGATCGACGCCCACCGCCTTGAACGCCGGCAGGTCGATGGCGACCGCCGTGCCGACCGGCAGCTCGCCCAGCTTCTTCTCCCAGGTGAACTTGGCCGTCACGCTCCCCAGCAGCTCCCCTTCACCGACTAGCTGCCAGGCCACGTAGCCCGCGGCCACATCCGGCGGCTGCGGGTCGATCCGCTGCTCGCGAATCGCCGGCGTCTGATTCCGCAAATCGCCGGCGATCGCCGCCGGCACGTCCAGCCGCAGCGTCTTCACGCTGCTGTACTTGATGTCGAAGAAGAATGTCGCTTCATACCGCACGACACCCGATTCGACGTGCGCCGTGAGCAGCTCGCGGGCCTCGATGTACGGTTTGCGGCGCTGCCCCTCGGCGATCAGGCTCGCGGCCTCCTGCGTGTAGGCGTAGGCCAAAAGCTCGCGGAGCTGCGGGAATCGCCCGCCGCGCGTCGATGCCACGACCTGCACCGCCTCGGCCGGCGAGATCGGCCGCAGCCCCTTGGACTCCTTCGGATTGATCCGCAGGCTCTCGGGGGCATACACCAAGACGCGGCCGCTGGTGCGGGCGACGCTCGACGGCTGCACGCGGGGCAGCGGCACGTTGATGACCGACAGCACGTTCGTCGGCGTGAGCAAATTCGGATCGTCCTGCCGCTTGACCAGTTCGGCCCACAGCGCGACCTTGCCGAGCGCCCGCCGCGACAGGTTCACCAGCAGCTTGGTCTTCCGCTTGGCCTTCACGTCCGGCTGCGCGGGATTCGGCACGTATTCGACGTCTTCCAGGTGGTGCGAATCGACCGCGACGGCTACGGCCCCGGCGACATCGCGCCCCTGAACGGTCCGCACTTCGAATCCTTCGGGCACGTCCAGCTCGATTTGGAAAATGCCGGCCCGTTGGATGTTCAATACGGCCAGCAAGTTGGCCGTCGTCTGGTTCGGCTCCAGGTACACCTCGACCAGCTCCTCGACCTCAATCTGCGGCAGCAGCTTCTCGACGCTGAGGTTCAGGTCGAACGGCAGGGCTGCGTAGCGGTAGGCAAAGTTCCATTCCTGGCCGGCCAGCGGCGCGGGCAATTCGGCCGCGTCGATCTGTAGCAAGCCCGTCCGCGAGGTCGCCTCGCCCCGCAGGGCCGAGCCCAGCCGCACGACGACGACGCCTTGCTGCCGGCCGATGTTGCTCAGTGCGTCGGCCGTGCCGGCCTGCACCGCCCGCACGACCGGGGCCTTGATCTCGGCGTGCATCATCTCCTGCGGCATTTCCTTGTCGCCGGCGAATTTCTCCAGCTCGATCGTGACGTTCTGGGTGCCGCGGGTCGGCTGAAAGAGCGTGATCGTGAGAGTCTGCGTCTGCCCGGCGGTCTTCTTCTCCCACTTCTGCACGTTGGGGTCGAAGACGTTGACGACGTTGTGGTCCGCCGGCACCTCGACCGTCAGCACGGTCACGTCGGCCCGCTGGATGTCGTAGGTCAGGTGGGCCCGCGTGCGCACGACCCCCTCGTCGATCGTGATGTCCTGCCGGGCCTGCACCGTGACCAGGGCCGCCAACCCTGCGGCTCCTTCGGCCTTGGCGGTCCAGTCGATACGGACCTGCGGCGCGGCCCCGACGAACGCCTGCACCAGTGTTTCCTTCTTGGCGTCCGGCGCGGCAGCCGCCGGGTCGGCGTCACCCATCTTTTCCGCCCCGGCGTCGGTCGTCGAAATGTTCGGCTGCACGTTCACCTTTACGCCGGGCTCGGGAATCTTGATCTGCCAGCGATTCACCGGAGCCTGCGGCGCGTCGAACTCCACGCTGTTCGTCCCCGGCTGCTTCGTGAACGCCTTGCTGTATTCCAGCTTCAGCTCGTACTTCTCCGGCTTGTAGGGTGGGCTCTGCCCGCCATCGGCCGCCGGCCGCTTCGCCTCCAGCAGCACCCAGTGACCCTTGCCCGCCTCGAAGATGATCCGCGCGGGCTTGTCGCCGATCGTCGCCGAACGGATCGCGGCGTCGCTCAGCCTCAGGTGGACGTAGTGCCAACCCTCCGTGAGCACTTCGATTTGCAGCTTGGCATTGACCGTCATCACGTCGCGGCTGACGGTCGCCTCGCTGTCGATCTCGGAAATCAGCGCGGCCACCGGCGGCTTGATGTCTTCGATCTTCTTTGCCGCCGCAGCCGCCGCCTTCCACAGCCGCTGAAACTCCTCGTACGGCACGAACACGCCGCGGCCTTCCTTCTCAAATATCTGCCGCAGCTTGGTGTAGGGGATGTAGATCGTCTGCTCTTTGGCCGGCTTCTCGGCGTCCGCCGGCATGGGCGCATCGGCCGGCTTCGGCGGCTCTTGAGCCAGAGCCAAGGCTGCTACGAGCACCAAACATCCCGACGCCACCCACCGCGAGAATTGCGACATAAGACGCATCCTTCCCCAATCAAGAACCGCCGGCCGCGCTATCGAGCGAGCGCGGACCCTCAGACTGTCAACTTAGACGATTTACCTAGACTTTGAGATTCCAAACGCCGTTACCGGCTGTAACGGCTTTGTAAATCTAGGTTTTGGCTGCGTGGTTTTGGGCAGGGAATCCGCGCCGGCACGCGCCCACCAGACCGCATAACCGCACTTCGATGTGTAGATTTCGCCGCCGCACTACAAAGCAGGACTACGGCAGCTCTTTGACGTAGATGTTCTTGAAATAAAGCGTGTTGCCGTGGTTCTGCAGCTCGATCGGCCCCTTGGCGTAGATCGGCTTCTCGGGCTCCCAGAGGTTCTCCATCGTCACGTTATCGACGACCAGCTTGCCGTTGAGGTGGATCGTCACTTTCTCGCCGACCATCTTGATGTGGAACGTGTTCCACTCGCCGATGGGATTGTCGGCCAGCACGTTGGGGAAGCGGGGATTCTTCTTGTTGTTCCAGAGCGAGCCCGAGCCCTTGTCGGCGCCGTTCTTGGTCTGGGCCTCGTCCTTCGGATCCCAAATCTGCACCTGCGGCGAGCCGCGGAGGTAGATGCCGCTGTCCCCCTTCGGCTCGATCTTCCAATCGACGTACAGCTCAAAGTTGCCATAGTCCTTCGCGGTGCAGAGGTTCTGGCCCTTGCCGTCAAACACGAGCACGCCGTTTTCGGCCTTCCAATGTTCCCGGGCCGATTCGTCGCCCAGCTTCTGCGCCTTTTCCAGCTCGTCCTTCGGGCCACTGAGCCTCTGCGGCATCGAGAGGGGGGACGCGCGTCCTTTGTCGTTGACCCGCAGGGGGATGCCCTTCCAGCCGGTCAGATCCTTTCCGTTGAACAGCGCCGCAAAACCTTCCGGGGGCGTATTGTCAGCGGCGTGGGCGCTCAGGCCCAAGGCCAGGACGAGAAGTGACGCGGAGAGGCTGACGAGTTTCATGGCGGGCTCCTCGAAATATCGATGTGGGCGGAGGCTTGACCAATGGGTGCGACCATCATAGCCAATCGCCACCGCCGCTGCACTCGCCCGCTACTTCCCCGACCGCAGGTACCGCAGCAGCCCCTGTGCGCGGAACGCGCCCCCCAGGCCGTAGAGCTGGCGGACCGGATGCTCGGGATAGAGCTTGCGATAGGTCGCCAGCGAACGTTCGATCTCGCTGCCGAGCTGGACGAAGAGCGGCTGCCAGGCCTCGCACAGCAGGTGGTAGCCGCAGACGCGGGCAGGCTGGCGTTTTTGCAGCTCCGCCTCCTCGGCGGTGCACCCTAGCGCCTTGGCCAGCTCGCGGGAGTAGTGGTCGCCGCCGTGGGCCAGCGTGCGGAACCAGGCGCAGCTCGGCGAGCTGACGACGACGTTCGTGCCCGCCACACCGACGTCGATCGCCGCGACCGCGCCCTCGCCAGACAGCTCCAGCTCGTGCACCAGCGCGCTGTGCAGCGCGAGGCAGTCGCTTTGAACGGCATCGATCGCCAGTCCCGCGGCCTTGAAGCTCGCCAGGCGGTCCCGCACGTGCGCGTCGCGCGTCGCCTGCACGACGATCCGCCGCGGCTGCTCGTCGGCAGCCTTGCCTGCGACATCGTCCTGGATCGCATACGACCACGAGAGCTCGTCGAGCGCGACCGGCAGCTGGTGCCGGGCCTCGTACTGGACCGACTCGGCGACCTTGCGGGCGGGCATCGGCGGCAGCTCGAAGAACCGACCCAGCACGCGACCGCCGGCGATGTTGGTGCAGAGCTTCACCCCCTTGAGATCGCCCGCGCGGCCGGCAAACTCGGCGAGAGTCTGGGCCACGATCGCGCAGCGGTTGGCCTCGGCCGCGGGATGCTGTAGCGGCTGCGAATGCAGCAGAAATTCGGCGGCTTCGATTTTTAGCGAGCCGTCTTTGGCCTCGCGGACGAGCTTCAAGGCCTTTAGCGCGGTATCGCTCAGGTCCAAGCCCCAGGCGGCCTCGGGCGCGCGCTTGCCTCCCAGGTTCAGCGCCGGCAACTTGCTGAGCAGGCTCCCTTTCTCGCGCGGCATGAGATCGACGCCGACGGCTGCCAGGTCCAGCGCCTGGAGGGCGAGCCCGAAGGCGACGAAAAACTGCCCGGGATGCTCGCGCAACGATTTCGCCGCATCGCCGCTGGCCGCAGCGCGCGTCGGATGGGCCAGCCAATCGACGGGCAGGCCCAGCAGCGTCCGCTCTGGAACCGGCGCCCAATTCGGGGCTCGCAACCGCAGCTCGGCCGGCAGCGCCTTGGCTCGCTCGACGGCCTGTGCCCGCAATCGCGCCGCCGCGGCGTTTTGGGGAGCCAGCTCTACCAGCCGGCTGGCAATCGACACGAGCTGCTCATCGGCCAGCGCCGCGTTCTGAGTTTCCAGCAGCAGGCAGTTCAGCTCCCTGGCCTGCGCGCTTAGCTGCCCGGCCTCCGGAGTGCTGACGACCGCGGGAATCCGGTCCAGCTGGTCGAGCGCTTCCTGATATCGATGCTGCGATAAACGGGCGGCGGCGCTCTTGATGAGGCTGCCCACGAGTTGCCCCGCCAGTTGCCGGGCCTGGGCGTGGTTGGGCTTGAGCGCGAGCAGTTTGTCGAGCTTGGGAAGCAAATCGCCATAACGCTTGCTCTCGACCGCCGCGCGGATTTCGCTGCTCAGCGAGATCGCCTCGCTCTGGCACGCGGCTGCGCGGTCCAGGAGCCGCTGAGCCTCCTTCGAGCGCAGCGGCGGCGGGATTTGTTCGAGAAGCGTCTGGGCCTGGTCGTAGGCCTGGGCCGCGATCAGCTCGTCCGCCCGGGATAGCGCCTGGGCCGCGATCGCCGATTGCTCGCGCTCGGCCCGTTTCAGCCGCTCGATCTCTTCGCGGGCCCGCTGCGCGATTGGCGCTAGCCGCGGATCGCCGATCGCGGCGATGGATTGCAGTCGCGTGACGGCCGCGTCGTATTCGTGCTGCCCCGCCAGGGCCAGCGCTTCGTCGAGCGCGGCCTGGTGCTCGCTGCTCCGCTGGCCTAGCTGGGCACGGATGTCAGTTCCGCAGGAGCCGCAGAATTGCTCGTCCGATTGGCACTCGGCGTCGCACTGTGGGCAGCGTTCCCACAGCGACTGTCCGCAACCCCCGCAAAACCGCCGCGCGGGCGGGTTTGGCCGCTGGCAGTGGCGGCAAGTGATGAGAGCAGCCGCCGAAGCGGCCAGGGGAGTCGCCTCCATTCCGATTTCCTGCTGACCGCGACCTGATGAAGTAATGCCGGTCAGCCAGCATCCGGGATAGCCATTAAGCAGCGGTGAAGACGAGGTGAAGAACAAAGCATGGCATCGCTTTACAAATCCCTCGCTGGCGCGTCGGGGTTGGCGTGCCGGGGTTGGCGTGCCGGGGTTGGCGTGCCACCGTTCGTCCTAATGTTCCACCACCCAAGCCTTAGCGCCAAATTAACGCCTGCTTCACGCCCCGGCGCTAAGTTCGCTGAATTCACCGGGCGGCCCACTGGCAGCTGGCGATATGCACAAGTCAATTCTGGTTTTCACCGCGGCGGTGATGTGCGTGCCGCTGTCAGGTTGCGGCGGCTGTGGGAGTCCATCGGCCGCCCAGATGCGGAAGTATGCCCAGCGCCGCAGCGCGCCGGAGGTCGAACCGCCAAAGACAGCCGCGCCTTCGGAACAGTCCAAGTCGGGTGGGTCGGTGAAAGCCGGCAGCCCGCCGATGCCGCCGCCGGCCGCTGCTGCGCCCGCAGTAGCGGCGACTGTGGAAGTGAAGCCCGAGG
>DASRJB010000831.1:0-2155 GCA_035649715.1 Pirellulaceae bacterium | reverse complement strand
ACTCGGAGGGTAACATGCGATACCTGGCCACCATCATGACGCTCGCACTTCCGTTCGCCGTTCCGATGACCATCTTGGCGCAGGCCGAGGGCGGCAAGACCCTCTGGGCCGGCATGATCGGGCTCGATACTTCGCACGTGCCGGCGTTCGCCAAGATTTTCAACAGCGAGGCCGCCGCGGGCGACGTGGCGGGGATCAAGATCGTCGTGGGCTATCCCGGCGGCACCGACATTCCCGCCAGCCGCGACCGCGTGGCCCGCTTCACCGAGCAGATTCGCGGCATGGGCATCGAGATCGTGGATACGATCCCCAAGCTGCTGGAAAAGGTCGATGTCGTGCTCATCGAGAGCGTCGATGGGCGGATTCACCTCCAGGAGGCGATTCCGGCCATCCAGGCGGGCAAGCCGCTGTGGATCGACAAGCCGGTCGCCGGATCGCTGAGCGACGCCATCGTGATCTACGAGTTGGCGAAGAAGCACCGCGTGCCGGTTTTTTCCAGCTCGTCGCTCCGCTTCGGGCCGGGGATACAGGCCGTGCTGAAGGATGAATCGATCGGCCCGGTCCTCGGGGCGGCCACCTGGGGCTCGTGCTCCTATTCGCCCGGAACGCCCGACCTGTTCTTCTACGGGATTCACGGCGTCGAGCCGCTGTTCACGATCATGGGCACCGGCTGCGAAACGGTCAGCCGCGTGCAAACCGACGGCACGGACTTCGTCACGGGCGTGTGGAAAGGCGGCCGCGTGGGGACCTATCGGGGCGTTCGCCGCGGGGCAGCCACGGCCGGCGCAACGGTCTTTGGCACGAAGAAGATCGCGCCGGCCGACAAGCTGGGAGGTTACGAGGACCTCTGCCGCGAAATTGGCAAATTCTTCAAGACCGGCCAGCCGCCAGTCGCCGCGGAGGAGACGATCGAGATCTTTGCCTTCATGGAGGCGGCCGACGAAAGCAAGCGCCGCGGCGGCGCGGCGGTTTCGCTGGCCGACGTGCTTTCCAAGGCCCGCGCCGAAGCCGCGAAGCGACTGGCGCAGCTCGACTAGATCGGAACCGGCCATGACTCGCTTCCTCTTGTGCCTGCTCGCCGCCGCGTGCATCGCGGCCCTGCCAGCCGATCTGCCGCTCGCTGCCGCTGAGCCGCCCGGCCAGACGCAGCTCTTTGGCGTGCAGGCCGAGGGTAGCAGCTTCCTCTACGTGTTTGACCGCTCGCTCAGCATGAAAGGGCAGCCGCTGGCGGCCGCCAAGCGCGAGCTGGTGGCCAGCCTGGGCCGGCTGAAGCGGCTGCAGCAGTTTCAGATCCTGTTCTACAATCAGAACGCCCGCCTGATGCAGCCGCAGCAGATGCAGTTCGCCGACGAGAGCGGCCTCCGCGCGGCCGAGTCGTACATCGCCGGCGTTCAAGCCTCGGGGGCGACCGACCACGTCCAGGCCTTGCAGCTGGCCCTGCGGATGCGGCCGGATGTGATTTTCTTTCTGACCGACGCCGACGAGCCGCAGCTGAGCGCCGCCGAATTGGAGTCGATTCAGCGCAAAAACCTCGGCTCGATCATCCACGTGATTGAGTTCAAGGAGGGCCAGACGCAAGGCGCCGGGACGACGCTCCGCAAGCTGGCCGAGCAGAACCGCGGCGAATACAAGTTCGTGGACGTTTCGAAGCTTTCCGCCGGCCCGTAACAAGCGCCACTGCACGGTGAACCATGCACGGCGAGCTGTCGGACGTCTGCTGCGAGCAGAACGCGGACCAGGCCAGGCAGCGGCGGGCGATCGAGAAGCTGCTCAAGGCCGGGGCGGACATTCACGAGACCGACAAGAACGGCGTGACGCCGCTGCACCACGCGGTCCGCTTCCGCAGCCCCGCCGCCGTGCGGTGCCTGCTGGAGCACGGGGCCAATGCAAATCAGGCCTGCAAGCGCTCCGGCGGCACTCCGCTGCACCGCGCCGTCACCACCACCGGTGCCCCCTCCACCGCCGGCAAGCGCGACGAGGTCCGGCAGATTATCGAGCTGCTGCTCCGCTTCGGGGCCGATCCCAAGCTCAAGAACAAGAGCGGCAAGACGCCGGCGGATTACGTTCGGGACGAGGCGATCCGGAAACTGTTGAAGCCGCGGCGGCAATAGACGTATGAAATACCTGCTTGTGGGCCTGCGATTTGCGCCGGTTG
>DASRJB010000830.1:0-2723 GCA_035649715.1 Pirellulaceae bacterium | reverse complement strand
TTTCTGAAGGAAGTACTGACGAACGGTTTGAGCGACTCGGTGTTCTACTTTTACTCAGTCAAGAGTTCACTTAAGTGGTGGAAGCTGTTCAGGGAAGTGGACGAAGCCAACCCCGGCGACTGGACGTACGAGCCAGCTCGTTATCGACCCAGGCTGGATCCGCGGGTAGCCACTCAATTGGTACGCCATCGGCAAAGGCTGCCAATTGCTGGCGAGTTGTTAGGAAGCGGCGAACTCGAGATCGATGCCTATCCAAGCCCGCTCGGCAAATATGGTCAGGTTCTGGAATTCGTTCACGATCCTGATGACCTCTGGTATGTCGCCGCATCTTTCGAAGAATTCCTCGACCAATCAATCGCTTGCATGGAGCAGTCGATCGCGAAAGATCCGGAGCACGCACGCGGTTTGTTAGAAGACCCCCGCACGAAAGATTGGTAGGCTCTCTGACACGACAAGTGCGCGCCGATGTGTTGGTGGGACCAAGAAATCGAACTAAAATCGACTCCCGCTAGAGCGTGACATTTCGCCGCCCTCCTCGCCCAGAAGTGAGCCGAACGTGGCCGGTGTGCAGACGCCGGAGCTGCTGGTGGAACAGGCCCGAGCCGGCGATTCCGAGGCCCTCGGCCAGCTCCTGGAGCAGTACCGCCACTACCTGCGGCTGCTGGCCCAGTCGCAGGTCGGCCGGAATCTGCGCGTGCGGCTGGACCCGTCGGACCTGGTCCAGGAAACGTTGCTGGAGGCTCAGCGGGACTTCCAGAAATTCGCCGGCACCGGCGAGGCGGAGCTGACCGCCTGGCTGCGGCGGATCCTGGTGCGGAATCTGGCCGACCAGCTCAAGCACCACCACTCCCAGAAGCGCGACTACCAGCGCGAGCAGCCCCTGGAGGTGCTGGTCGAGCAGGCCCATGCGGCGCTGGCCGCCCCGCTCTCCACGCCCAGCGCCCACCTGGCCCGCCGCGAGCAGGCGGTCGTGCTGGCCCAGGCGCTGGCCCAGCTGCCGCCCGATTATCGCGAGGTGATTACGCTGCGGCACCTGGAGGGGAACAGCTTCGATGCGATCGCCGACAAGATGGGCCGCACGTCCGGCGCTGTGCGGATGCTCTGGATGCGGGCGCTGGAGCGGCTGGGAGGTTTGATGGAGGCCCAGTGATGGAGGCCCAGTGATGGAGGCTCAGTGATCGACTCCGGCGAAGGGACGATTCGCGACCAGCAGCCGGTCCTGCCGTCCGGCGGGCCCGGCGAGCCCGCGCCCGCCGGGGACGACGAGGAAGTCGTCCGCGTGCTGGACCAGTGCCTGTGCGATCTGGAGCGCGGCATTCCCCTCGATACCGAGCGCCTGCTGGCCGATCATCCGGCGATCGCCCACCGTCTGCGGGCCTGCCTGTCTGGGTTGTCGCTGCTCGATGAGGCGACCTCCCCCAAAGCGCCATGGGCAGCGAGCGCCCCGCCGGAAATCGCCGACCACACCATCGTCCGCGAGATCGGCCGCGGCGGGATGGGCATCGTCTATGAGGCCATGCAGCGCTCGCAGGACCGCCGCGTCGCGCTCAAGGTGCTCCCGTTCGCGGCGGCTCTCGACCCGCGGCAGCGGACCCGCTTTCAGAACGAGGCCCACGCCGCCTCGCGGCTGCGCCATCCGCACATCGTGCCGGTCTACGAAACCGGTTCGGCCGGCGGCGTGCACTTCTTCACCATGAAGCTAATTGAAGGAGTGAGCCTGGCGACCGTGTTGGCCGAGCAGCGAAAGGAAGGCGGCGTCTGGCCCGCCACAGCTCCGGCGGGCTTGCGGTCCTCGCTGCTTTTCGTCCGGCGCTCCAGCGACTCGGAATACATCGGCGAAGTCGCGCGCTTGGCCCAGCAGGCCGCCGAAGGGCTCGATCACGCGCACGAAGTCGGCGTGATTCACCGCGACATCAAACCCGGCAATCTGCTGGTGGACGAGCGCGGCCAGCTCTGGATCACCGATTTCGGTCTGGCGTCGATTCAGGGGGGCGAAGGGCTGACCGGAACCGGTGACTTTCTGGGAACGCTGCGCTACATGAGTCCGGAGCAGGCCTCCGCACGGCGGGGCGTCGTCGATCACCGCACCGACGTGTATGCCCTGGGCGTCACGCTCTACGAGCTGCTGACGCTCACGCCGGCCTTCAGCGGCCGCGACCGGCAGGAAGTCCTGACGCAACTGGCGCTCGACGATCCGCGGCCGCCGCGGCGTCTGAATCCGGCGATTCCGATCGACCTCGAAACGATCGTTCTGAAGGCAATGGCCAAAGCGCCGGAGGAGCGCTATGCCACGGCGCGGGCGCTGGCCGACGACCTGGGCCGGTTCCGCGCGGGCCAGCCGATCGCGGCCCGCCGCCCGGGGCTCGCGGCGCTGGCCGCCCGCTGGGTCCGCCGCCGCCGCGGTCTGGCCGCCGCGATCCTGCTGTTCATTGTGGCGACCACCGCGACCCTCGCCGTCAGCACGGGCCTGGTCTGGATGGCCCTGCAAAGCGAGCAGCGGCAGCGGGCCCTGGCCGACGCCAAAGAGCTGGAGAGCCGCCGCCACCGCTACGCCGCCCAGATGACCTCCGCCATGCAGGAGTGGCGCGACGGCAACGTCGCCCGCGTGCTGGCGCTCTTGGAGCAGCATCGCCCAGCTCCGGGTGCGGAAGACATGCGCTGCTTCGAGTGGTTTCATCTCTGGCATCTCTGTCAGCATGCCCAGCGGGGAGTGCTCCGCGGCG
>DASRJB010000829.1:0-8843 GCA_035649715.1 Pirellulaceae bacterium | reverse complement strand
CTGCCACGACAATGCGGCTCAGAAGGAGATCCTCGCCAAGGGCCTTGCCGCGCGGGCCCTCCGGTAGCAGGCACACGCCGTGTGCCGTCAGGGCGCTAGAACCGGCAAATCCTGCGCCCGAACTCTTGTCGGCGTATAGTGGCCAGCGATGATCCCGGCTACCCTCAGGATGCTGGCGGGTGTCGCGCTGGCGTACGGCGTGGCCCTGGTGCTTTATTGGCCAGTTCGCCGGCGCGGGGGATGGGCTTGGGCGGCGCTGGCCTGCGGTCTGGCGGCGATCCTGGCGTGCCCGCTGGTCATTCCACCGGAGCATGTTCCGCTGCGGGCTGTGGCGGTGTTTGTGTCCGTCGATCTCGTGTTTCGCCTGGTCGATTTCACCCGGCAGGTCCAGAGCGGCCGCAGAACTTCGGTCAATTGGCCCACCTACGCCCGCTTCCTGATTCCCTGGCCGGTGCTCTTGATCGTGTTCAACCAGCGCAGCCGCCAGCTGCCGCCGGACGCACCGCGCGCGCCGGAATTGCTGCGGGCAGCAGTCGCCGGCGGCGTGTTCGCGGTCGCCCTGTCGCTGACTCTGGCCGCTCAGTACAGCCCGCGATTACGCGAGTCGTTTCTCCTCGACCATGCTGCGAAAGTGCTGCTCTTCCTGGTCGGCATCGAAGCGCTCGCGCAGCTGCTGCTCGGCTTGGAGCGGCTGGGCGGCTTTGATTCGCTGCCGTTCATCGATCGGGCGTACCAGTCGCGGACGCCCGCCGAGTTCTGGTTCCGCTACAACCAGCGCGTGCGGCTGTGGCTGACGCTCAACGTGTTTCTGCCCGCCGGCGGGCGGCGGGCCCCGCTGCGCGCGATTTTCGCGGCGTTCCTGGTCAGCGCCTTGCTTCACGAGCTGGCGTTCGGCATTGCCACCTCGCGTTTTGATGGTTACCAGGCCCTGTTCTTCCTCCTGCAGGCTCCAGCCGTGATGCTCTCGCCCGCGTTGGAGCGGTTTGCCGCCCACGGCCCGCTGCAGTCCGCCCTGGCCCGCGGAGCGACGATCGCCTGGTTCTCGCTCACGTCGATTCTCTTCTTCACCAGCGCCGACCGCGTGCTGCCATTTTTCTACGTCGGCCGGCCGTGGCTGCCTTGAGGGTCCTGGTCCCGCCTCGTTGCAATCGCCGCCGCCGAGATCCAAACTGGGACAATCACACGCCACTGGGCGAGCGGTTTTCCTGGGAGGGACGACATGCGGAGTTCCATCGCCATCAGCCCGCACGGGCAGTTCCTGGCTTTCGCGGCGCTCGCCGCCATGCTCGGTTTCGGCAGCGCGAGCGCCGCCGACGGCGTTAAGCCGCTCAAGGCGCTGCTCGTGATCGGCGGCTGCTGCCACGACTACGCGGCTCAGAAGGCGATCCTCGCCCAAGGCCTTGCCGCGCGGGCCCACGTCGAAGTGACGATCGCCTACGATCCGGACACGACCACCAAGCACCTCAACCCCGTTTACGAAAAGGCCGACTGGGCGGCCGGCTTTGACGTCGTGATTCACGACGAGTGCTCGTCCGACGTCAAGGACAAGGCGGTCATCGACCGCATCCTGGCGCCGCACCGGGCGGGATTGCCCGCCGTCCTGCTGCACTGCGGCATGCACTCCTACCGCAGCGAAGGTTATCCCGGCGTGACGCCCTGGTTCGAGTTCACCGGTTTGCAGAGCACCGGCCACGGCCCGCAGGCGCCGATCGACGTCGGCTTTTTGAAGACCGACCACGCGATCACCAAGGGCCTGGCCGATTGGACCACGATCAACGAAGAACTGTACAACAACAGCGCCGGCAAGCTGCTCGAATCGGCCACGCCGCTGGCCCGCGGCCGCCAGACCACCCGCAGCAAAAAGGGTGAGTCCAACACCAGCGACTACGTCGTCGCGTGGATCAACGACTACAAGGGCACCAAGGTCTTTGCCACCACGCTCGGCCACAACAATCAGACCGTCGCCGACGCTCGCTACCTCGATCTCGTCACCCGCGGCCTCCTCTGGTCCTGCGGCAAGCTGCAGCCGGAGTATCTCAAAGAATCGAAGTAGCCACAGTAGCAGTCACACTCCGTGTGCCGTCGTGCCGCTACCTACGGGGTATCGACCAGCCGCGCCAGGGAGTCGTTGATCTCGCGGACGTACGCCCAGTCCCGCTTGTAGTCAACCGGGGAGAACCGCACCTTGCCCTGCGGGCCAAACCGCTTCGCGAGCGAGGTCCCCTCGAACCGGAAATCCTGAAAGACCTGTTTCACCTGGGCGGTGAGCTCCGGGGGGAGATCGTGTGCTACGCCCAGGCAGAGCGGTGGGAATGACGCCGATTTGTAGATCGACCGATACTGCTCGGTCTTGATGTCGCCCGCGGCCACAGCGCTGGCCAAGAGGTCGTTGGCCACGCACACCGCGTCGAACCTGCCGGCAGCCAGCAACTGGATCGAGCGCTGGTGGCTCCCAGTCACGTAGTGCTGATAGTCGCGGCCAGGCAGCATCTGAAACTGGTCCTTGAGGATCACCAGCGGCGCCTTCGCCCCGGAGTTGGACGACATGGCCGTAAACCCGACCCGCTTGCCTTTGAGATCGGCCGGCGAACGGCTGCCGCTCGCGGCCGGCACGAGGATCTCCATCTCGTAGGAGTACTTGCCCTCCGCGTCGGCCGGCGAGGCCAGTGGCACGAAGCCAGCCGTGTTGACCGCCACCGGCACTTCGCCGGTGCTGAAAGCCGCGACGTGAAGCGTGCCGCCCTGCAGGGCGGCCAGTTGGGCTTCCAGATTTTCCAGGCCAGCGCGGTAGCTCACCTTCTTCCCCGTCGCTTTGGACAGTGCCTGGAGGAAGTCCGCCCACTCCTCCTGCGTTTGGCCCGGGTCGTCGCCCGCCACGAGACAAAAACCGATCTCGTCCACTTGCTGAAGCTTGCCCGGATCGCTCGGAGTGTCCGCTACCAGGTCGCCGTCGGCGTCGCGATAGGCGTCGCCTAGTTTCCGATGCTCCGCTGCCTTGGCCACGAATTCACGGATGTCCTCGAAGGCGTAGTCCGGATTGTGCCGGTTGGCGTACAGCACATACGCGTAACAAGCCCCCGTGACCACGAGGAGCAATACGAGCAGTACCATCATGCGGCGCGCGCGGCTCGCTGGTCGGGGAGTCGGCGGCGCTGGCTGCGGAGTCGTCATGAGAACACCGGGGTAAGCGCAAGGAGTTCGTTGCCGCCGCACGCGCCGCCAGGGTGCGAGAGCAGCTCGCGGCAGTTGCATGCCCTCCTGTCGGCAATAGAGCAGGCCGACCACTTCCAGCAACCTCGGCAAGATAGCCCGGTCGGAGTGCTCGGTAAAGATACGAGTGGAAAGCGGCAACGAGGACCAGCTTCAGCCACAGCCCAACGCCGATTGTGCTCTGCCGAAATGTAGCCTAGTGATTCCAGTCGTGTTCAAAGCTGACGTCGTCCAATAGCCTGAGCGTGCGGATTTCTGTGCCGTCCTCTGAGTTGTAGATCACGAACTCTGCACCGCCGACGAGCAAGGTCTTGCTGTCTGGCGAAAAGCCGAGCAGGTGTCCCCACTTGGCGAGCTTGACCCTGGCGATTTCTGTGCCCGTGTTCAGATTGTAGATGCCCAGCCCTGGCTCAATACCATTTGCACCGCCCCATTCGACCACCAGTCGGCTATTGTCCGGACTGACGATGGCGGTTCGATGAGGGTAGGGGCCGTTCTTTGCTCCGGTCGTCATCTTTCCCGTCTCGATGTCCGAAATCTTGATCTCACTTTCATCGGAGGGAATCGCGGCGAATCGGCGACCGTCGTGGGTCCATGCCGTGCCCCAAATGGTCTTCAGGTCGTGTTGAATGCTTTGGACGACTCGCCCCGATTTGAGGTCAATTAGTCTGGCACTCGCACGGTCGAAAGTTGCCAGTAATTCGTTCGAAGTGTAACGGTGCCCACCGAATCTTATCGCGTCCCTTGTGACCCTTCCTAGCTCGCGTCCGTCGCTCGTGTCGAAGACTACTCCTCCGCTCGAGTTGTAGAGGAGAAAGGCGCCATTCGTAATATGGGCGAATCGATCCCCATCGGGCGAAAAATGCAAGGCATCCCAATAGGGATCGCTGCCCTCGGCGAGTTTTACTTCAGCCAGTTGACGCCCTGCAAATGCGTCCCAGACGACGGCATCGAACGCAGCCAAAACGCCTGGGCGCTGGCTGAATGTGACGATTCGCTTGCCGTCGGGACTGAATTCGCCGGCGACCTGTCCCGGAAACTCAGCTTTGTCCCCACCGGTCGTCAGGTCCCAAAGAATCGTGCGAGTGTCTTTCGATTTCAGCTCAGGCTGCATCGGTCCAGGAGGCATCCACGAGCTGCTGAGGGCGTGCTTGCCATCGGGGCTGAATTGGACGACTCGGATATGCTCTTTGTGCCATTGCAGTTTATGAAGCAGCTTCCCGGTAGTTGCGTCCCATAAGCAGACTTTGTAGCCGACGTGCCCAAGAATCCGCTTTCCGTCGTAGTCCCAACTCCTGCTCGGCCGTTCAATGCTCTGCTTCCATTGGGCCGGTTCATTTGACACCGGCTGGCCAGACGCCGGTTGTGCAGAAGCAGCGATGCACAAAATGAGTCCCGCTATGGCCGCGCCAGATCTCTGCGAATTCAGCTGGTTTCTTTCCCATGCACGAATCATAAGACCATCGCACTCACTTCACCGGCTGGCAGGCGCTGACGATCCGTTCGGCGGTGGCGCGGGAGGAGATAAAGCCGGCGTGGGGGGAGAAGGTGGCGGCGTCGGCTTTGCGGAAGTAGCTGAGGCCCCAGTAGGTGCCGTCGGCGACGACGACGAGTGAGCGGGCGCCAGCGTCGACGCAGCCGGCGATCAGCTTGCCCTTGGCTTCCTTGGTCAGCTCGAAGTTGATCATGAAGTGGTCGCCCGGAAGACCGTTCTTGGAGAGGTCGCTGTTGGACATCCTCGTGCCGGCCACGTCCTTGGCGGTGAGCACCGGCTTCAGGTGGACGTACACCAGCTCGTCCGGATCGCAGCTCGTCTGCAGCCCCTTGGCCTGCGTCAGCCCTTCCACTGGCTTCGCTTCGACCCAGAAGAACTCGACCTTGGCCGGCCCTTTGGCCGCAGGCTGCTCGGGCGCCTGCGGGCCCGTGGGGAGAATCACGCTGCCAACCAGGCCCGGCACCGGCGGCTCTTGGGCCGGCAACGGGCAAGCGACGAAGGCAGCCAGCGCGAAGGTGGGGATGAAGCGGAGCATGCCAGGCGTGGGATTGAGGACAGTTAACCTTCGAGGTGCTGGCAACAACCTACCAGAGATGGAGGCCGACTACGCAGCCTTTCCCGCCATTTGCCCGGCGCGGGTGGGTGGGCGGCGAAAGCGAGCCAGGATGCTGAATGCGATCATCACCACCAGCGCGGCCAGCCCGACGGCCAGGATCGGCAGCAGCATGGAGAGCACGGTGCCGCAGAGCGCGGCAATCCACTCGGCGGTAGCGACCAGCCAGTTGGTCGCGCCGCCCGTGGACAGCGTCGAGCCGCCGCGGACCAGCACGGTCGCCGATTGAATGACGCCCGCGATGCCGCCGCCGGCGATGATCGCCAGCGTCCACTTGAGCAGCGGCGACATGTCGGTGATGACCGAGGCCGTGGCGAGCGTGCCCGCAATGACCGCCGCGGGCGTGGCGATGGAATCGAGCAGGTTGTCGAGCCAGGGCACGTAGTAGGCCGCGATCTCCAGGATTGTCGCCGTCAAAAAACAGGCAAACGCCGGCCACGTGCCCAGCCACTCGAAGCCGTAAGCCAGGTGCAGATGGCCGGCCAAAGCCGCCGTGCTGATGCCCAGCATGGGCACGAAGACGCGAAAGCCGCACGCGGCCGACAAGCCCAGACCCAGACAGATCGAGAGCCCAAGTTCCATACCAGCGATTCGCACGAGAGCGGCGAATCTTGCCTATTCCACCTTCACCGGAAAGAGCAAAGGCCGATCATCGTATTTTCCCCTGCCGAACCCGGAAATCCAGTCCTGCGTGGGCCTCTCGCGGAGGAAGGCCGCCAGGCGGCGGGCCGCGGCCTGCCGGGCATCGCCAACCCGTCACGCGTGCGGCACGACATCTTCCAGTTCTCCCAGGTGCGCTTGAGGCCGGTAGCCCGGCAGCTCTTCCAGCAGGCGGCGGTACTCGGCCGAGCGGACCGTGCGGACCAGCGCGGCCAGGCGCGGATCGGACGCCTGATCGCTGCGAAAGCACAAGTCATAGGCTTCCTCGCCGACGGGCAGGAACGCCAGCTGCCCTTCCTCGCTGGCCAGTCGGAGGCAAACGCCCACGTCGGCCCAACCGCTGCGGATCGCCTCGACGACGCCGCGGTGATCGTGCGCCACGTGCCGCGGAGCCCGCCGCTGGCCCAGGATTTCGTCCTGGCAGCGCCGCGCGCCGGCCCCCATTGAACGGCCGACCCAGCGGAAATTGCCGCGGGCCGCGCTCGACGCCGACCGCAGCCGGGCCGCCGGCTGCACGGCCAGGCCTTCCTCCCAGCGGGCGACGTGCAGCAGCGTCATGCCGGCTGGGCCCGCCGCGGCGGAGATCAGCGCCGCGTTCCCGCGCTTGGCGCTGGCGGGGGCCAGGTGGATGCCCGCGGCGTGTGCGATTCCCCGCTCGACCAGTCCCAGCGCCTCGCGGCTGGCCCGCGTGAAGACGAGCATCCGCAGGCCGCCTTCGCGGCGATACAAGGTCGCCAGGAGCCCGGCCGCCGGATCGCACGTGGCCAGCACCAGCGTGGTCCGGGCCTGCTCGACCTGTGCAGGCAGGTCGGCCTCGTGCTGGGCGACGCCGTCATGCAAGAGGCCGCCCTGCGGGCCGCTTTCGACCGGAAACAGCAGCGTGCGGCCGGCAATTTCCGCCGCCCAGTAGCGGCAGGGAAAGGCGGCCGGAGCCCAGGCGAACTCGCAGCCGCCGCGCGCCCGGGGGCCGAACAAGTCCTCGACCGAGCAGCTCAGGGCGCGGGCCAGGCCGATCGCCGCGGCCACCGACGGCACCAGCCGCGCCGCCTCGATTGCGCCCACGCCGGTCCGCGACAGTCCGGCCGCGGCGGCCAGTTCGCCCTGCGTCCAGCCGCGGGCCTGACGGAGCAATTTCACGCGGTTTTCGAGTGGCTTCGGATCGGACATGATTCTGCCATCCTATGTCACTATCGTGTTGATTGCGAGATCCGCCCCCCGCTGTGCGCCGCGACGGCGGCAGGCAGTCAGTGCCGATTGAACTATAATCGCCCGCATGCCGAGCGATCCCGCCCCCGCGAAAGCCCCCGCTCGCTTCGGCCTGGCAATGCGGCTGATCCTGCTGGCCGCGATCGCCGCCGCGGCGGGGCTGGCCTGGTATTTCTTTCGCGGAGAGCTGCGGATCGAGGCGCTCGCCGCGCGGGAAATGGAGCTGCGGGAAGCGGTCGAGGCGCACCCGGCGGCGGCGCTGGCCATCGCCTTCGCCGCGTATGTCGCGGTGACCGGCCTGTCGCTACCCGGCGCAACGGCAATGAGCGTGCTCTACGGCTGGCTGTTCGGGTTCTGGCGAGGAGTCGTGCTCGTCAGCTTCGCCTCGACGACGGGGGCGACGCTTGCGTTTTTGATGAGCCGCTATCTGCTGGGTAACTGGATTCAAGCCCGCTTCGGCGAGCGGCTGGCCGCGATCAACGCCGCCATCGAGCGGGAAGGGGCGCTGTACCTGCTCACGCTGCGGCTGATTCCGCAGGTGCCGTTCTTCGTGCTCAACGCGGTGATGGGGCTGACGCGGATGCGGGTGACGACGTACTGGTGGGTCAGCCAGCTCGGCATGCTGCCGGCGACGATTGTGTTCGTGCTGGCGGGCGCGAATGCCCCGCGCCTGAAGACCGTCGCCGAGAAAGGCCTGGGCAGCATCCTCGACTGGCGGCTGATGCTGCCGCTGGCCCTGCTGGCCGTGCTGCCCCTGGCGATCCGCTGGGCGGTTGGCCGCCTGGGCGGCAAGCGTCAGATGTGATACTCGGTCTGGCTGTCGGGCGGCGGCAGCTTCGTGGCGATGGCCGCCCGCCGGCCGTGCAGCCAGGCGCCGATGGCGACCAGCAGGGCGGCCAGCACCGCCGGCAGCGCCGCGGCCTGCTTGGGCAAGTACGCGCCCAGCACGAACCTCAGCCCCAAGTACAGCAGCAGGCCGCCGAATCCCAGCCGCAGCCAGTAGGCGGGCACGTGCGGCACCAGCAGTGCACCGCCGAGTGCGCCCAGCATGTAGCCCGCGGCGATCGTGCCCGCGACCGGCAGCTTGACGTCGCCATTCTGGATGTAAACGAGCGCCGCAAAGATGCCGATGGGCGGAATCAGCACGGCGAAGCTCGTGCCCTGAGCTTCCTGCTGGCTGAACTGAAAGAGCAGCATCAGGCCCGGCACCAGCAGGATGCCGCCGCCGATACCCAACAGGCCGCTAATGATGCCAATGGCGACGCCGAACAGAAAGAGATAAAGCACGGCGGACTCCGGATGGAAAAAAATCGAACGAGCGTTCATTGTGGAGTCCGCGGCGTTCCGTGGGAACTCGCGATTGTCAATTTGGCAGGCGCCCAGCGGCGGAAATTGTTTTGGCCCTCGCGAGCTTTGCGGCGCGAGAGTTCGCGATCGCCGCAAATCTCGAAGCGAATTCGAGTTGCGATCCAATCGCAGGTCCTCGATTGGCGATTGGCACGCTGGTTGCAATTTCCACTTTCGCCGGCGGCTGCCTACGTCGTCGCGGGAACAGGAAGTATCGATTGTGCCGCCCGTTGGCAGGCGGCCTTAAAACCGGATTTTTGCGAGGAGGTATCGATGATGACGCTGCGTTTTTCTCCACTCTCCGACCTGCGG
>DASRJB010000828.1:0-3886 GCA_035649715.1 Pirellulaceae bacterium | reverse complement strand
CCGTGCCCTTGGTGCCCCGCTCGGCCAGGACGCCGCGGGCCTTTTCTTCGTACAGGATGCCGCTGTAGCGCGGCGTCGAGTCGATGTCCGCCTGGTAGCCGCCGACGACAAACTTGGCTTCGTCGATCACCTTGCTGCGGTACTGAATGCCCGAATTGCCGCCCACGATTTTGTACTTCGCCCGCAATTCGAAATCGCCCGGCTGCCCGCCCTCCCAGATCAGGAACGTGTTATAAGTCAGCGGATTCTCGCGCGTCGTTTTCGCGGTGAGCGCCCCGTCCTGTACGCTCCAGAACTTCGTGTCGCCTCGCCAGCCGGTCAAGTCCTTGCCGTTGAAGATGCTCTTGAATCCTTCCTCGTCCGCGCCGCGGGCGGCGCAAACGAAGAGCGAGAGGGCGAACAGCGAAGCAGCGAGGAGTCGGGGCATGGTAGGTTCCTACGGTGAGAGGATGGGCTGGCCGATGCCGAATAGCATAGCCACCCACGGCGGCTACTGCGACAGTGCGTAGAGCAGCACGTTGACGCCGATCCGGGCGGCATCGGGGGCGATGTAGCCCTTGCAGTCGAGCGAAGCGCCCTTTTCCAATGCGCAGCTCAGGTCGTACGGCGACAGGATCACGGCGATTCGCCCGTCGATCTCCAGCCCTTCCAAGAGCGGCGCGACCTTGACCAGCTTGGTGGTCAGCGGGTCGTCCTGGGCGCGAATCTGCGGATCGCGGAGCGTCACGCTGGCCAGGTCGAAGCCTTGGAACTCGGTCGTGAACAGCGGATGGCTGGCCGGGATGCGCGTGAACTGGGCATCGGGATAGATCGCCTTGAGTTCCTGCCGCAGCGAGTCGGCGAATTGCTGGTTCGCGCAAATCGCGTCGGCGAACAGAAAGCCGCCGCGGTCGAGATAGTCCTTCAGGGCCTTGCGCTCGGCCGCCGAGAATCGAAAAGCCCGCCGGCCATGCATGAAGACCAGCGGATAATCGAGGAATTTCTCGTCGGTCGGCGCGACCATCCGCTTCTCGTGATCGACCCGCATTTGCAGCTGCCGCTCGACGACGGTCAGCAGGTTGCCCAGGGCGGCCGGCGCGTCGTCGGCCCCGCCGCTGTGGCTGAGCTTCGGCACGACCAGCGCCCCGCGCGGGGCCTTGCCGCCCGGGTTACTGACCGCGACTTGCGGCCGGTCGAGCTTTTCCTTCAGCTCGCGGCTGGTGGCATAGGCCAGCACATTGCCGCCGATCCGCGTGACCGCCTCGATCTCGGCCTTGGTCTGGGCGGGAAAGCTCGACTCGCGGTACGGATGAGCCAGCTCCCAGTAGCACGACAGCGTCCGCGGGCAATAGACGACGCTGGTGCGGCAGCAAGCGTCCAGCCCCCACAGCCAGAATTCCGGGTCCTTGGGCAGGTGCTGCGGATCGACCTTTTCCTGGGCGTACCAGACGGCGTGGTCTGGCGGGAGGCGGCGGAGCTCGCTGTCGGGGAACAGCTCGCGCATCAAAGCGCGGAAGCTCTGATCGAACGCCGCCCCATTGCAGCCGTTGCCGCTGCAGGCCTCGGCGAAGATGAAGCCGCCGTTTTCGATGTATTGCTTGAGCACTTGCTTTCGCCGGTCGTCGAACGACAGCGCCCGGGAGCCGCTGAGGAACAAAACGGGTGACTCCAGCAGGTTCACGCTGGTGACCGGCACGGCCTCGCCGCCGGTGAAGCTGATCGTCTGCCACGAGAGGTCGCGCCGCCACTGCCGCTCGACGCGCATCGTGAGGTTCTGCACGGCCCGGCGATGGTGGTCCCAATCGAGCGACACGCCGCCGAGGGCGTCGGCTTCGTGCTGAACCTTGGCGACGACGACGGGCCGGCGGCCCTTGGAGAGGAACAAGAGGGCCAGCGACGTCCCGACGAGCGGGTCGGCCTCGCCGATGCCCTGGCCCGTCCAGCGGCAGTTCAGCCGGTCCTGGTTCGCCAGCAGGTACTCGCAGCCTTCGCGATACCAGTCGTGGCCGCCGATCAGCCGGCGGCCCGACATCCGGCCGACGCGTTCCAGGGCGTAGAGGTAATAGAGCGTCCAGTTCGACATGTTGCCGGGGTTGTTGCGGATCATGAACCGGTTCCCGAGCCATTCGAGGCCGCGCTCGACCGGGTCGTTCGGCGCCTGCGCCCCGCAGCATTGAATGCGGCCGTCGATCACCTGGGCGTCGCCGAGGGCCAAGCGGTCGCGGCACATCAGCAGCGATGCCACGCCGGCGCAGGTCATGCTGCCGCTGGCCGTCTCGCCGAAGGAATAGCCAAAACCGCCGTCGGGCCGCTGCATTCCCGCCTGTGTCCAGTAGTTGTAGGCCCGCTGCCAGGTCTCGTCTGGAATCTTGACGCCGGCGCGTTCCGCCTCGTGCAGCGCCAGGATCGCGAACTGCGTGCTACTGTTGTCGGCCTGTTCGTGGGGGCTCTGATAGCGCCAGCCGCCCTTGTAGTTGTCGTCGCGGGTCACTTGCTTGGCTTCGATCCAGCGGGCCAGGCTCGTGATCTTCAGGGCGTACTTTTTTGGATCGGCCTGAGCGAAGGCCATCAGCATGATCGATACGGAGTAAATCCGGTCCGGAGCACGCAGCCGCTCCAGGTAGGCCAGCGCGTTCTTCACGCTTTTGTCTTCGGGCGTGCGGCCCGAATTGAGCAGGGCCAGCGTGCAGAGGGCCGACAGGCCGCCGCCGGGATCGCTGCCGTGCTCGGTCCAGCCGCCATTGGGCTGCTGCTGGCTTTCAAGATATTCGACCGCATCGGCAATGGACTTGTTGACCTGGGCCGCGGTGATGTCCGCGCGAGCGGCCGGCGACTGCGTCAGCAGGAACACAATCAGCACGCATCCGATCGCCGCTTGCCGCACCATGATCGCTCCCTCTTGGCCCATTCGCGAACTGCCCCCATCCGTTATCTTAGGGCAAGGTCGAGTGCTGGTGGCTAGTGCTAGTGCTGGTGAATGAAGCAAATGCTGTTGCCCAATGCCGTCCTAGCCCTTCCCACTAGCCCTACCCCTACTCACTAGCCACCAGCACTAGCCACTAGCTCTTCCGCATGTCCACCGCTCCTCCCGCCAAACCCAAATCGCTGGGCGACATCCTGCAGGAGTTCGCCCAGCATCGTCAGCTGATGCAGCAGGAGCTGCAAAAGGTAATCGTCGGCCAGCACGAAGTGATCGAGCAGCTCTTCGCGGCGATCTTCACCCGCGGGCACTGCCTGCTGGAGGGCGTGCCGGGGCTGGCCAAGACGCTGATGGTCAGCACGCTGGCCCGCATCCTCGACGTGAGCTTCAAGCGGATCCAGTTCACGCCGGACCTGATGCCCAGCGACATCACGGGGACCAACGTGCTCGACGAGGACGACGCGGGCAAGCGGAATTTCCGGTTCGTCGAGGGGCCGGTCTTCACGAACATCCTGCTGGCGGACGAAATCAACCGCACGCCGCCCAAGACGCAGGCGGCGCTGCTCCAGGCGATGCAGGAGCGCGAGGTCAGCATCGGCCGGCAGACGTTCGAGCTGCCCGATCCGTTCTTCACCATCGCCACGCAAAACCCGATCGAGCAGGAAGGCACTTATCCGCTGCCGGAAGCCCAGCTCGACCGCTTCATGTTCAACATCAAGGTCGGCTATCCCACCGCCGACGAGGAGGAGAAGATCCTCACGCAGACGACCCGGACGGAGAAAATCGAGGTCCGCAAGATTCTTTCCTCCGTGGCCATCGTGCGGCTGCAAAAGCTGGTGCACTCGGTCGCGGTCAGCGAGTACATCGTGAAATACGTCTCGCGGCTGGTCCGCGCCACTCGCCCCAAGGACGAGACTGCCCCGCAGTTTGTGAAGGACCTCGTCGATTGGGGCGCCGGCCCGCGCGCCGGCCAGTTCCTGATCAACG
>DASRJB010000827.1:0-5110 GCA_035649715.1 Pirellulaceae bacterium | reverse complement strand
GAGCTGCTGCCGGCCAAGGCGGAGGACGATACGAACCAGGACAAGTTCCTGCTGCTGGGCGAAATCGACTTCTCGCATCCCCTGTTCGCGCCGTTCGCCGGCCCGCGGTACGGCGACTTCACGGGCATTCACTTCTGGCGGCAGCGGAGCCTGAAGCTGAAGGAAGGGGCCAGCTCGCACGCCGTCGCCCGCTTCGACGACGGCCAATTGGCGATCGTTGAGCGGACGATTGGCACGGGCCGGGCGCTGGTCTTTGCCAGCGGCTGGAACCCCGACGACAGCCAGCTCGCTCTCTCGAACAAGTTCGTGGTGCTGGTCAGCGGCATCCTCGACCGGGCCTGCGGCACGACCGAGCAATTGGCCGGCGCAGCGGTGGGCCAGAGCGTGCCGCTGCCCGCCGCGCGGCGGATGGCGGCGATCGTAAACAAGCCCGACGGGCACGACGTGAAGCTGCCCGCCGACGCCGCGAGCTTTTCCGAAACGGACCAGCCCGGCATTTATCGGGCGAATCTGGCCGCGGAAGAGGCCCGCTTCGCCGTCAACCTGGCCGCCAGCGAGAGCAACACCGCACCGCTGGAGATCGATCAGCTGCAGCAGCTGGGCGTTCGCCTGTCGGCGTCGCTCACGCGGGCCCAGCGGCTGAGCGAGATGCGACAGAAGCGCGACACCGAACTGGAAAGCCAGCAGAAGCTCTGGCGCTGGATCATCGTGGGAACGCTCGGGGTCCTCGTGTTCGAAACGTTTTGGGCCGGCCGCGCCGCGCGGCAGATTCAGGCTGCCGCCACAGCCGCACAGGAGAGCGCGTCATGAATCAGCAGCGACTTTGGTTTGAGCTCGACCGGGTGGCCTCGCGGTACCGGCTGCTCCGCTTCTGGCTCGCCCTGGCGGCGGCGTGGCTCGTGGCCGCGGCGGCGGGGCTGGCGCTGTGGTCGATTCGCGGCGCCCTCGGCGCTGGCCCGAGCGTCAGCGTGCTTCTGGCCTGCCTGGTCGGGGCGGCCATCGCCGTGGCCGGCATCTGGCTGGCGGCCACCAGCGCACGGAACTACGGCTGGCTCGCGCGGCGGATCGAAGCGGCCTTCCCCGAACTGCGGACCTGCCTCTTGGCGGCCGTCGAGCAGAAGCCCGACCTGCCGGACGGCCGCTTCGGCTACCTGCAGTCGAGCGTGATCCATCAGGCCCTCTACCACGCCGACCGCAACGCCTGGACCGAAGTCGTGCCGATGAAGCGGATCGCCCTGGCAGCCGCGGCCAACGTCGCCACGTTCGCGATGTTCGTGGCGGTGATCGCGGTCATCGCCCTCTCGGCCGGCCCTGCGGCCAAGAGCGCGGCGCTGTTGGCCAATGCGGCGGCCAGCTCCGTCTCGGCCAGGTCATTCGCGGTCACCGTCGAGCCGGGCAACACCGAGGTCGAGCGCGGCACGAGCCTCCTCGTGCTGGCCCGCATCACCGGTGCGATGCCCGCCGAGGCGACGCTTGTCTTTCGCACGGAGGCCGGCGAAGAGTCGCGGCTGCCGATGTCGCCGAGTCTCGACGACCCGGTCTTCGGCGGGCGGATTCCGCTCGTCGATGCACCGCTTAGCTACCACGTGGAATTGGGCGGGCAGAATACGCCCACCTATCAGGTCACCGTCTTCGAATATCCACGGCTGGAGAAAGCCGACGCGAAGCTCGTCTTCCCGGCGTACACGCAGCTGCCCGAGAAGCTGGTACAGGACGTCCGCACGGTCAGCGCCGTCGAGGGCACCGAGCTGACGCTGATGTGCTACCTCAACAAGGCCGTGGCGAGCGCGACCCTTACCGAGGACCAGCAGCAGCCGATCGCGATGGCCGCCGCCACTCCGCCAGCGCTGCCCGTCGCGGACATGGCCGATCCGAAGACCCGGTCCTCGCGGGCCACGCAGTATTTCTACACAGCCCAGATCAAGTGCGACCGCTCGCGAAAGCTCAAGCTGGAGCTGGTCGATGAGGCGGGCCGCAAGAATCCCAAGCCGATTCCCTTCACGATCAACGTGCTGCCGAATCAGCCGCCGAACTTGAAGCCGACGTTCCCCGCCCGCGACTTGGAAGTCTCGGCCCTGGAAGAGCTGGACGTGCGGGCCACCGTTTTTGACGATTTCGGCCTCGTTCGCGCGGGTCTGGCGTATTCCATCAACGGGCGAGCCGCAGGTGATCTCGTCGTGAGCGAAAACGGCGCTGCGAAGCAGAAGCACGAACTGGCCCAGCAGATCAAGCTGGAGGACTTGAAGGCAGAGCCGGACCAGCTTTTGTCTTATCACTGGTGGGCCGAGGACCACGCACCGGACGGTAGTATCCGCCGCGTCATGGGCGACATGTACTTCGCCGAAGTGCGACCCTTCGAGGAAATTTTCCGCCAGGGCCAGCAGCCCGCGGGCGGCGAGCAGCAGCAGCAACAACAGCAACAGCAAGGCCAGGGGCAGAACGCCCGCGACGCCCAGCAGCTCGCCCAGCTGCAGAAGGAGATCATCAACGCGACCTGGAAGCTGATCCGCCGCGAGACGGGATCCAAGCCCACGGACGCGCTGAAGTCCGACGCCGAGCAGGTCCGCACCTCGCAGGAATCGGCGATCGAGCAGGCGACAGCCCTGGCCGAGCGGCTGACCGACGAGCAGTCGCAGGAGCACGTCGAGAGCGTGCTGAAGTCGATGGCTACAGCGGTCGAGCACCTCAAGGCCGCCGAGGAAGGTCCGCAGGCCGCTCCGCTGACGCCGGCGATGGCCGCGGAGCAGGCCGCCTATCAGTCGCTGCTAAAGCTACGGGCCCGCGAGCACGAGGTCGTCCGCCAGCAGCAGCGGCAGCGCGGCCAGCAGTCGCAACAGCAGCAGCGCGGGGCCCGCTCGCAGCAGCAACAGCAGCAGCTGAACCAATTGCAGCTGCGCAACGACGAGAATCGCTACCAGACGCAGCGGGCGGCCCAGGCCCAGCAGCAGGAAACGCCCGAAGAGCGCGAGAACCGGCAGGTTTTGAATCGCCTGAAGGAGCTGGCCCGCCGCCAGCACGATCTCAACGAGCGCGTCAAGGAGCTGCAGTCGGCCCTGGAGGAGGCCCGCACCGAGGCGCAGAAGGAAGAAATCCGCAAGCAGCTCAAGCGGCTGCAGGAAGAGCAGCAGCAGATCCTGCAGGACACGGACGAGTTGCAGAACCGGATGGACGCCCCGGAAAACCAGGAGCGGATGACCGAGGAGCGGCAGCAGCTCGAGGAAACCCGCGAGCAGGTCCGCCGGGCCTCCGAGGCGCTCAACGAGGAGCAAGTCACGCGGGCCGCGGCCTCGGGCACGCGGGCCGAGCAGCAGTTCGAGGACCTGCGGAACGAGTTCCGCCGCCGGGCCTCCGGCCGCTTCAACGAAGAGATGCGGCAGATGCGCGAGGCGGCCCGCGAGCTGGACGAGAAGCAGCAGGAACTCTCGCAGCGAATGGCAGGCGAGGAGCGGCCGAACGAGAAGAGCAAGACGCTGCGCGATAGCGGCGAGCGCGAGCGGATCGCCGAGGAGCTGTCGCAGCAGCGGCAGCGGCTGGGCAACATCCAGGAGCAGATGCGCGAGGTCATCCAGCAGGCCGAGGAGACCGAGCCGCTGCTTTCCGAGCGGCTGTACGACACCGACCGCAATCTCCAGCAGCAGACGCCCGAGCGGGCCCTGGAATCGGCCGAGCGTTCGCTGCGGCAGGGGCTCCTCAACGACGCCCGCCGGCAGCAAGAGCCGGCCGGCCAGAGCATTCGCCAGCTGCGTGAGGGGATCGACCGGGCGGCCGAGGCGGTGCTCGGCGACGACACCGAGGCCCTCCGCCGCGCCCGCCAGGAGCTACAAGATCTGGCCCGCGAATTGAACGACGAGATCAACCGCAACAATCCCAATCGCCAGCCGCAGGAAGGCCAGCCGCAACAGGGCGAGCAACAGCCCGGCCAGGAGAACGGGCAGAAGGGCCAAGGCCAAAAGGGCCAGCCGCAGCAGGGTGAAGGACAAAAGGGCGAAGGCCAGAAGGGGCAGGGCCAAAAGGGCCAAGGGCAAAAGGGCCAGAAGGGTCAGGGTGGGCAGCCCGGTGAGAATCAAGCAGGCCAGCCGCAGGAAGGTCAGCCTCAAGACGGCCAGGAAGGCCAAAAGGGTCAGAAGGGCGAAGGGCAAAAAGGCCAGGGTCAGAAGGGTCAGAAGGGACAAGGCCAGAAGGGTCAGAAGGGACAAGGCGGTCAGGGCGGTCAGCCCGGGGAGAATCAGGAGGGCCAGCCGCAAGATGCCCAGGCGCAGGAGGGTCAGCCGCAGGAAGGGCAGCCTCAACAGGGCCAGCGCGGCCAGAAGGCGGGCCAGCGCGGCCAGCCGGGACAGCGTGGCGGGCCGCGGCGTCTGGCCGACGGCAGCCCCAACCGCGGCGGGACCGGACCGTTCGAGGACTACACGCCGCGGGACCTCTTCTCTCCAAACGCCGGCGGCCAGGAGTTCCGCGAGTGGTCGGATCGGCTGCGCGACGTGGAAGAGATGGTCGATGATCCAGAGCTGCGAGCCGAGGCGGCGCGGATCCGCGAGCGGGCCCGCTCGCTGCGGGCCGAGGCCCAGCGGCACTCGGCCGAGCCGAACTGGGAGCTGGTCCAGGTGCAAGTCGCTGGCCCGCTCGTGCAGCTCCGCGACCGCGTGTCGGAAGAACTGCTCCGCCGCACGTCGCAGCAGGCGATCGTGCCGCTCGACCGCGACCCGGTTCCGCCGCAGTTCACGGAAAAAACGCGGCGCTACTACGAGCGGCTCGGCAGCGGCACCAGCGGCGCCGCTGCAGCGGACGAAAAGCCCCAGGAGCGTCCATGATCCTGGCCGACCTGGTTCTCGGCGCTCGCGAGTGGCTCGGCGCGGCGGCGGCCCTGGCGGCCGTAGGCCTCGCCGTGCTGTTGTGGGCCTACTCGCGCTCGGGCTCGCAGGCCTGGGTCCGCGTGCTGGCCGGCCTGCTGAAGGCGGCAGGGATCGCACTTTTGGCGATCTGCTTGGTCGAGCCGATGTTTCGCGGCACGCGGCCGAAACCCGGCATGAACCTGTTTCTGGTCGTCGCCGACAACAGCCGCAGCTTGCAGCTTTCGGACAAGGGCAGCCGTCAGTCGCGCGGGCAATTGTTT
>DASRJB010000826.1:0-10947 GCA_035649715.1 Pirellulaceae bacterium | reverse complement strand
CCCGCGGCGGAGTGCGCGGCGTCTCGACCGGGCAAGAGCGGCTGAACCTCGATGAAACGACGATCGCCCAGACGTTCAAAGCCGCCGGCTACGCCACGGGGGCTTTTGGCAAATGGCACAACGGCCTGCAAGCCCCCTATCACCCCCTCGACCGCGGCTTTGACGAATACTACGGCTTCTGCTCCGGCCACTGGGGCGAGTATTTCGATCCGCCGCTGGAGCACAACCGGCAATTCGTCCGCGGCCGCGGCTTCATCACCGACGACCTGACCGAGCGGTCGATGCAGTTCATCGAGCAGCGCCGCGACAAGCCGTTCTTCTGCTATCTCGCGCTGAACACGCCCCACTCGCCGATGCAGGTGCCGGATTCGTACTGGGACCGCTTCAAAAACAAGGAGCTGAAGCTGCGGCACTATCAGCCGGGACAGGAGGAGATCGAGCACACGCGGGCGGCCCTGGCGATGGTCGAGAACATCGACTGGAACGTCGGCCGATTGCTGGCGAAGCTCGAGGAGCTGAAGCTGGCCGAGAACACGATCGTGATCTATTTCAGCGACAACGGCCCCAACGGCTGGCGCTGGAACGATGGGATGAAAGGCCGCAAGGGCTCGACCGACGAGGGCGGCATTCGCTCGCCGCTCCTGGTCCGCTGGCCCGGCCAGATCAAGCCGGGCACCAAGGTCACGCAAATTGCCGGCGCGATCGACCTTCTGCCGACGCTGGCCGACCTGGCGGGAGTGAAAGTCGCCAGCGCCAAGCCGCTGGACGGCCGCAGCCTGAAGCCGCTGCTCACGGGCATGACTTCCCCGTGGCCCGAGCGCTCGCTAGTCACGTTCTACGGCGGGCGGCTGAGCCTGCGGACGCAGCAATATCGACTCGATGCCGCCGGCGGCTTGTTTGACATGGTCGCCGACCCCGGCCAGAAGCGCGACATCGCCAAGGAGCAGCCGCAGATCGCCGCGCAGCTTTCGGCGGAGGCAGCGAAGTGGCGGGCGGAGCTCGCGCCGGGCGTCGGCAAAGACGAGCGGCCGTACACGGTTGGCTATGCCTCGTTCACGCCGCTGCCGGCCCGCGACGGCGTGCCCCACGGCAACGTCAAGCGGAGCGCCTCCGCCCCGAATTGCTCATATTTCACGAACTGGATAGGCAGCGCCGAGGACCGGATCACCTGGGAGGTCGAGGTCGGCCAGGCGGGGCGTTACGAGGCTAGCGTGCACTACGCCTGTCCGGCCGCCGATATCGGTTCGACCATCGAGCTGTCGCTCGGTCAGCGGCGGCTGCAGGCGAAGGTGACGCAGCCGCACGATCCGCCGCTGTACGGGGAAGCGCACGACCGCGTGCCGCGGCGGGGCGAGTCGTACATGAAGGACTTCAAGCCGCTCGTGCTGGGCGTGCTCGAGTTGCCTGCCGGCCGGGGCCAGCTCGCGCTAAAGGCGCTGAATGTGCCCGGCAAACAGGTGATGGAGGTCCGCTACGTGACGCTCACGCGGCTCGACAAGTAGCCATTCAATTCGACGCGGGGCCGGGGCGCGACGGTTCGCGCATTTAACGCAAAGTCGCAGAGGACGCGGAGGCGCAGAGATGCAAGGCGGTGGAAGGGATTTACCTTGCTCGAATATGGAACCTCTGGCACATTGGGTGAATTCGCCGCCGCTTGTCCTGCCAATTGCTGTCATGAAGTCGATTCTCGTCAGCGTATCTTCCGCCTGCCTGGCTGTTATTTCGTTCGCGGCAACTCTGCCGGCGGCGGAATTGGCCACGCAGCTACGGCGGCCGGTGGGGCTGGCCCAGTCGGAGGACGGCCGCTGGCTGTACGTCGCCAATCGCGACAGCGGCAGCATTTCGGTCATCGACTTGAGCTCGCGCGAGGTTGTGGCCGAGCACGCGATCGGCAAGCGGCTGTCCGACCTGGCCGCGCTGCCGGATTTCGGCCGCCTGCTGGCTGTCGATGAGGCCGCGCACGAACTGCTGCTGCTCGATCCGGACGGCGACCGCGTGCGAGTCGTGCAGCGGCTGCCGGTGAGCCCGTATCCCACGTCGATCCACGTCGCAGCCGGCGGCAGGGAGGCGACGATCGCCTCGCTCTGGTCGCGGCGGCTCTCGTTTGTCGAGCTCGGCGCGGAGGCCAAAGTTGCGGCCGCGCTCGATCTGCCCTTTGCGCCGCGCTGCCAGGTCCGCCTGCCCGCTAAGGATCGGCTGCTCGTGGCCGACTCATTTAGCGGCAAGCTGGCGATTGTTGAGCTCTCGTCGCGGAGTCTGGTCCAGACCGTCGCGTTCCCCGGGCACAACATCCGCGGGCTGGGCGTCAGCCCCGACGGGCAGATGCTGATGGCGGCACACCAGATGCTGAACGAGTTGGCCCACTCGATTCAAAACGATATTCACTGGGGCCTGTTGATGTCGAACGACCTGCGGTGGCTGAAGGTCGATTCGGTGCTGGCCGGCGGCAAGCAGCTGTATTACGGGGCCCACATGCACCCGCTGGGCGAGGCCAACCGCGGCGGGGGCGATCCCGGCGGCCTCGACGTCGCGCCCGACGGCACCGTGGTCGTCGCGATCTCCGGCGTGAGCGAAGTCGCGCTCGGCAAAGAGGGTGACTTCAGCATGCGGCGGGTCAAGGTCCCGCGGCGGCCCACCGCCGTTCGCATTGCGAAGGGTGGCCGGCAGGCGTTCGTCGCCAGCACGCTCGACGACTCCATCTCGATCCTCGACCTGGCCGAGAAGAAGCTCGTGGGCACGATCAAGCTCGGCCCCGCGCCCGAGCTGTCGCTCGCGCAGCAGGGGGAGCTGCTGTTCTTCGACGCCCGTTTGTCGCACGACGGCTGGATGAGCTGCCAGAGTTGCCACACCGACGGCCACGCCAACGGTCAGATGAACGACAACTTCAGCGACCGCTCGTTCGGCGCGCCCAAGCGCGTGCTCTCGCTCTTGGGCGTCAGGGACACGCTGCCTTTGGCCTGGAGCGGGCAGGTGCAGACGCTCGAGCGGCAGATTCACAACTCGGTCGAGAGCACGATGCAGCGCGACGATGCGTTTCCGCCCGACCAGGCGCGGGCCATCGCGGCCTACGTGCAGACGCTGGAGCTTCCGCCCAGCCTGGACGCGCTTCGCGGCACTGCCGACCGCGCGGCAATCGCCCGCGGCAAGCTGGTCTTCGAGCGGCGCAACTGCGCCCAGTGCCACCCCGCGCCAACCTATACCTCGCCGGGCGCATACGACGTTGGACTGACCGACGCCGAGGGCAACAAGAAGTTCAATCCGCCCAGCCTCCGCGGCCTTTCGCACCGCGGCCCCTTTTTCCACGACAACAGCGCGGCGAAGCTCGAGGATGTCTTTCTGACGCACGGACACCCGAGCGATTCGGCCTTCTCAGCAGCCGAAGTTCGCGACCTTGTTGCTTTTTTGCAGAATTTATAAGTCGTTGCCCCAGCTGGCTTTGCGAAAATCGTCAAAATCTTTTGCGCCTTACCGCAAAGTTGCCAGCTCGCGTAGGCGTGATATTGCTTATCTTCCCTGGACTAACTAGCCTCCCAATCCAGGCGACGGGTGGCTGATTGGGTTGTCGTGCCGGTTGCGGCTGTCAACTAACTTTGCCCGGAGATTTTCGCCGCTGCCGATTAGATAGACGAACGCCAATCTGTTCCTGTCGCTTGAGGGATCAAATGAAACGCACAACGTCGAAGCTGTCGCAAAACTACAACCGCCGCTTGATGCTCGTGGAGTGCCTGGAGCGGCGGGCGATGATGACCAACAATCCGCCTGAGGTCATCCTTACCCTCGATCCCAGCCTGCAGTTCGGCGAGCCACACGAGGGCAGCAATCAGGTGAGCTCCGATCACATTGCAGATTGGCGGCTCAAGATCGACTTTCAGGACGACGAAGGGGGCACCTTCGACCTCGTTTTCGACCTGAACGGGAATGGCATGTTTGGGGAGTCGGGCGAACCGCCGACGAAAACGATTACCGTCCCGGCCCGCCCGCAGGGCCAGTACGACACGTACACGCTGGATGCGATCCAATGGCCCGAGATCGTGGGCCTGCAAATGGGCGATACGGTCGATGGCTCGGTGGATTTCACGATGGCGGTCCGCGTCTTCCAAGCAAACATCCTGGTCGGCGCAGACACGGACATGTTGACGATCAAGAATAGCCTGCCGTTTTTCCAAGGTACTATCGTGCCCGTGCAAGCCGCGGCTGCCCAAAGCGCAGGCTGCGGCGGCGCGGTCGCTCCCGTAACGCTCTCCGGCTCGTTCGTCGAGTACGGGGTCAACGACGCCGTGACGCTGCGGATCAACTGGGGCGACGGCAATGTCGAGACGTTCGTCCATTCCAACCTGAGCAACGACGAAGTTTCCTTTTCCAAGCAGCACACCTACGCCGCGTCCGGGAACTACACGATCAAGTGGGACGTGTGGGACGATGAGGATCAGGCGTTGCTTTCGGAGAGCCCGGCCAGCCAGGGCCAATTCACCAACTTCCCGGTTACCGGTGGCGGCCCCGCCGGGCCGAGCGTCTGCCTGGCCGGCGGCGTGCTGACAGTCACGGGCTCTGCCGGCAACGATTCGGCCATGATCACTCAGCCCAACGGCGTCATTCGTGTGGAATCGTCGTTCTTCCCCACGACCGAATTCCCCGCGGCCAACGTCCAGAATATCGTGGCCCTGCTCGGCGCCGGCAACGACATGCTGGTAGTCAACGCCAGCAAGCCGCTGGTCGCGGTCGGCGGCGACGGTTCGGACGTGATCAACGGCGGCAACGCGCGGAGCATCCTGATCGGCGGCGCCGGCAACGACTTGCTGATCGGCGGCAGCGCCCAGGACATCCTCGTCGGCGGCGCGACGACGCACGACAGCAACGCCGTGGCCCTGTTGCTCCTGCTGGCGGAATGGAACTCGGCCCACTCGTTCACCGACCGCGTGAACAACCTGACCAACGGCAGCGGCAGCGTGCAAGGGCTTAACGAGACGCCCAGCGGCAGTTTCTTCCTGACTTCGCTCGGCGACGACCAGGCCGTGGACATCCTGGTGGGCGCCGGCAGCATGGATTGGATCATCCGCCACGCTGGCGACATCAGCATGGGCCTGGCCGACTTTTTGACTCCGCCCTAGCCGCACCCGCGCCTCTCGGCAAAGTGCGCCGCCAGCGCCGCCAGCCGGCGGCGGGTCTCGCGGCGAAAGACGCGATTGAGGATCGGCTCCAGCAGCCACGCCAGCCAGCGCGGCCGGGCCGTGAACGTCCAGGTGTAGGCGACCCGCGAGCCGCCTGCGGCCGGCTCGTGCTTGATCGACGCCGCCCAGCTGGCGAACAGCGGGGGGCGGTTGATCATCTTCACGGCCGCCAGCCGCGGGCGCTCGAACGCGACATACTCAGTCTCCAGCGCCACACCCCCGAGCGAGCGCCGGCCGACACAGACGCTGGTCGCGCCCAGGCCGGCCCGCGTGTGCCCGCCGGTCAATCGCGCCTCCGAGAGCAACGAATCCCACTCCAGCCGCCGCTCGTAATCGTGCAGGAGATCGAAGACCTCCTCGCAGCTGGCGGGGATGGTCTGCGAGACTTCGCCGTGAGCCATGAGCTGCTTACCGCAATGCCGAGGTGGTGCATAACGGGGGAAGAAGAACCAAGAACCGAAGAACCAAAGAACCGAAGAATAGCCCGTCAAAGCTCCGCCTCGTAAATCCGGTAGGTCTTGGTCAGCTTAGCGCCGCCCCGCTCGAGCGAGCCGCGCGAGAGCTGATTCGATTCCAGGACCCAGGAGAGCTCGGCGCTCTGGAGGCCGCGGGCCAGGCCGTCGCGGAGCACGTTGCGGAACAAGGCCACACCCAGACCCCAGGCATGAAATTCAGGGAGCACGTTGATGCTGAAGAAGCGGGCCCGCGTGAACCGCCGGCGGTTCCACCACCAGCGCAGCGCGCCGAGCGGGCCCATCCGCCCGTTCAGCGTCCGCTGAATCGGATTGTAGTCCGGCAGGCCATACAGCGCCGCCACCGGCTGCCCGTCCACCTCGGCGATCGCGGTCAGCTCCGGGGCGGTGAGCATCTTCAGCCAGCCAATCGCGGCTTCGATCTCGCGGGCCGTCATCGGCGTGAAGAACGGGATATTGTCGAGCGTGCGGTTGTAGAGGTCGAAGAAGCGGCGGATGTCGCGGGACATCTGCCAGCGGTCGAATTGCCGCAGCTTCGCGCCGCTGCGGCGGAGCGATTCTTCGCAGATGAACTCCAGCTTCGGATCGCGTGCCGGATACATGCTCCGCTCGACCTCGAACGCCATCAGCTCCCACTTCGGGCGAAAGCCCGCGCTCTCGACGAGGCCTGCATAGTACGGCGCGCTGTAGGCGGCCAGAAATGCCGGCGGCCGGTCGCAGCCGGTGACGACCAGTCCGGATTCGTAGTTCACCGACGGGCTGAACGGCCCGCGCACCATTCGGCAGCCCTGTTGCTGGAGCCAGGCCCGCGCGGCGGCGAACAATTCCTTCGCGACTTCGCCGTCGTTCACGCACTCGAAAAACCCGAAGAATCCGCAGCCGTCGTTGTGCAGCCGCAGGTGGGCGTCGTTCACGATCGCGGCAATCCGTCCGCACGCTTCGCCATTGCGAACCGCGAGAAAGCAGCGGCTCTTGGCCGCTTCGTAAAACGGATGGCGGCGGAAGCCGGCCAGCTCGGCCTGCACGGAGATCAAGGGCGGAACCCAGTTGGGATCTCCCCGGTAAATCCGCCACGGCAGCCGCAGAAACGCGTCCTGATCGGCTGCGTTCTCCACGGGGCGAATGAGCAAGTCGGACACGCGGCAGGAGTTGTGGCGGTAAGGGGGCAGACCGACGGCGGCGGCCTGGACTATAAGGGATGGCCCACGAGCAGCCAATTGCCAGCGCGAGGCAGAAAATTGGAACTCACCGATCGCGACCGAATGTCCGCCGTGCGCCAGGCCCTGGCCGGCAGCGGCGAGCAAGTCGTGGAGATCGGCCCGCGGATTGAAGGCCTCATTCGCTCGTGGCAGTGCGGCCAGTTCGGCCTGTCGTTGCGGGCGCTGCTCCTGTATGCGCAGTGGGGCGATTGGAACGAGCGGCGGCCGGGCGTCGTCGTCGCGGGCGAAGACGTGCTGCTGGGCGTCGGCCTTTACCACCGGCCCGACGGCTGGCACTTGCACGCCGTCTGTCCGCAGGGCGGGCAACGCGCGCCGCGGATTCGCACGATCGCGCGGCAGCTCTTGGCTGCGGGACTGGTCGATCGCGTCTATGTGCGGCATCTGACGCCGTCCGCGGAGCGTGAGTTTCTCGCCGCCGGATTCGTGCCGCCCGAGCGCTATCCGTGGCTGCCGGATTCGCCCGCGGAGGACGAAACGCATCCGCATCGCCTGGTGAGCTTGCCCGAGATCATGTCCGGTCGCCAACGGGCATTGCGGTTGGCATTTCGACGATTTGCCAATTTCCTTCGTCGCTCGCAGGCCTTGTTCTGGTTGGTACCGCTTTCGCCCGATAGCTATCCCTTGGCTGCCGCTGTCGTACGCGACCACTTGCAGGTCACGGGGAAGCCGCTCGCGGCACACGACTGCGAAATCCTGTTTCGGCTGCCGCTGCCCAACAGTGATCCGTATGTGTCGCTGCTGTGCTGGTTGCAGACGGGTTCCGCCAGAATTCCGGTCGGTGTCTTCCTGGGCGAACAGACGGGCAAAACGAGCGGCGCACTCTATGTGAACGTGGCCCGCCGCGATCCGGCTGTGCTGGAGATGCTGGGTTGCCAGGACGCCACCGGGTTCAGCGCCATTGCGGCGTTCCTCCATGCGCAGCTCTTTGCGACGCTGCTGGTCCGCGGCTGGCAGAAGCTCGACCTCGGCGGCTCCGAAACACCCAGCCTCGACCGTTTCAAGCAAACGATCGGCGCTCGGCCGCTGGTGACGAAGTGGGTGGTGTTGACGCGGGCGGAATTAACTTAGGCCGGCCACGCGGCGCGGCCGGCCTGGGGGCCGGGGCTAAGCGGGTGAATTCGTCTACTCCTGCTGCGCGGACACTGGCTGCGGCAGATCGACCGTGGCGTGCAGGACCTTGAGCTGGATGTTGATCTTCAGGCCGTCGCAGCGCTGGTGGATGACCTCGGACAGATTGTTGAACAGGAGCGAGGAGTTCTCTTGCGTGTAGTAGCTGCTGATCATGCTGATCACGCCCAACAGGTCGCTGACCAGGCTGAGGTAGAGCAGATTCTCGGCCCGCTGGCCCGCGTCCTTGAGGCCCAGCACGTCTTTATTGCTCTGGAGCATGCTGAGCAGGCTGACCAGCGAGTTCAATTCGTGGAACTGCTTGCGATAGGCCATCACGTCCAGGCCCAAGAGTGCGAGAAACGCCAGGCCGATGTTGACGATGATCCCCATGAAGGCTTCGATGCCCTGAAAGATCTCGCTGGCGTCGGTCGTGGTCGGGTCGAAGCCCGCGTCGGCGATCTTGAGCGGCGCGGCGTCGAGGACGTGCGCCGCCTGCGCGAGCAGACGCGGTGTCATCCCGCGGCGGGCCACCAGATACGTCGCCACGGAATAGGTCGCGATCGGCTCGGCCGGAATCTCCGGGTCGGAAACCAGGTACCGCGGCGGAATGGCAATGGATTTTAGAAACTCGTGACGCGCCCCCCGCGCGCCGAGCTCCGGCGAGCGGAGGCGAAACCCGGCCGCATACAGCCGCTGGATGCCCAGGGCCGTCTTTTCGTCCGCGGGGTCCTTCACGATGAACGCCGCGTCGATGTCCTTCGCGATTTCGAACTGCGAATTGGCGGTCACCTCGCGCCACGAGTGGTCGAACTCGGTCTGGCCGCGAGTGTGCCACGCCGCGAGGAACAACTGCGCCACCGAGTGGCTGCCTTCGCCGGACGTGGAGGTGAGGACTTTCTTCACTTCGTGCGGCCCGGCCACTCCTTCGCGCACGAGCCAAAGCACGACCTCGGGGCTGGGCAGCTCCAGCCGCGGCAATTCGTGCGGGATCTCCAGGCCGCCCTGCACAAACGCCAGATCGACCGAACCCGCGCTGACGCGCTCGACGGCCTCGCGCGAGCCGGGAACAATCTCGCGGCGAAAGTTGACCCGCTGCCGCCCGGCGACCGCGTCGCGGAGCGCCATCGCGTCGCGATCGGGCAAGGCCAGTGAGAGCGTCGAGACGTGAAAGAACCGCCAGTAAATCCAGATCACCAGGCAAACCAGCGCCGCCGCCAGAAACACCGCCGGCAGCCGGTGCAGGCTGAAGACGCGGCTCATGCGGCGCGAAACTAGCTCGGCCTGCCGCGCGGCGGCCGCCACGCCCGCGGCTGCTTTGCCGAGGCCGTCGTGCGTCGGCAGCTCGACGCGCACCCGCTCGGCGAGCGCCTCGGCCACGCTCACAACCGGCTCGATCAGCAGCCGCAAAGGCTTGCTGCGATGAGACTTGTGGCTCACGTCATGATCTCGAACGGCGACCGGCGGTGGGCGATTTGCCCTGTTCGCCGGCAGCCGACTGTTGTACCCTGCGGCCAGCGGCTTGTAACTATCCGGCGGCGAAGACTGCGGTTATAACATTCGATCTTTCGCCGCCACTCGAATTGCATGGCCACGACGACCGCCCCTCCTGCACCGACGATCGAGCGCGTTGATGTGGCGCATCAGCCCTCGCCGGACAGCGGTTGTGGCTTTCCGCGGCTGACCGGTGTGCAGATTCTGGCCTGCGGCGGGTACGCTCCGCCGCGGGTCGTGACGAACGAGGACCTGGCCCAGCACGGCTACGACGCGCAGTGGATCGTGCAGCGGACGGGCATTCTCGCGCGGCGGTGGGCCGAGCCCGGCGTGGCCGCCAGCGACCTGGCCTGCGAAGCGGCCAAGCGCTGCCTGGCTCAGGCCGGAGTGCGGGCCGACGAGCTCGATCTGATCGTGCTGGCGACGATGACGCCCGACAGTCCGATTCCTTCGACGGCCTGCCAGCTGCAAAGGCGCCTGGGCGGTCGGGCGGCGGCGATGGATGTCGGCGCGGCTTGCGCGGGATTCATGTTCGCGCTGGTGACCGGAATGCAGTTCGTCAAGACCGGCTGTGCCCGGCGCGTGCTCGTGGTCGGCTCCGACGTGATGACGCGGACGATCAACCCGGCGGACAAGAAGACCTTTCCGCTGTTCGGCGACGGCGCGGGGGCTGTGCTGCTCGGCGCGGGGAGCGGCGACCAGGGACTGCTGGCCTATTCGCTCGGCTCCGACGGCAGCGGCGCTGACCTGCTCTGCATTCGCGGCGGCGGCTCGCGCGAGCCGCTCACGCCGGAAACCATCGCGGCGGGCCGCCAGTTCATTCACATGGAAGGCCGGCCGGTCTTCAAGTGGGCCGTGAACCTGCTGGCCGATTCGATTCGCGGCGCGATCGCGGCGGCCGGCCTGACGACCGGCGATTTGTCGCTGGTGGTGCTGCACCAGGCGAACCGCCGCATACTCGACGCCGCCGCGGATGCCCTGGGAATCGACCGCGACAAGCTGCTCGTCAATCTCGACCGCTACGGCAACACCTCGGCCGGCAGCATTCCGCTGGCCCTCAGCGAGGCCCTCGCCGCCGGCCGCCTCCGCCGCGGCGACCACATCCTGCTCTCCGGCTTCGGCGCCGGCCTGGCCTGGGGCACGGCCGTGCTGCGGTGGTAGCGCAATCGCTCCATTTTCCCGGCGCGTGCGTGGTAGAATCCAAGGATCGGAACGCCGTTTGCGTCTTATGACCTGAAGCGTACGGACATTACCGTGCTCGATCCGCGACTCAAGTCGGGGGAAGCACTATGAACGCCACGTTGCGATTACTCGCCGTTACGGCGGTCGTTTGCTCAGCGGGAATTTCCCGGGCCGACTCGGGGACCGTTTGGAGCCTGGGGCCGGGCGGGCAGGCGCAGGGGCAAATTGGCAGGTGGGAGCAGCAAGGCGACCGCGTCCGGTTTCAGTGGGCTGCCTCCTCCCAGGGATTCGATGTGCAGTTTC